>CAZDAA010000022.1:0-9229 GCA_964503555.1 uncultured Candidatus Nitrosopelagicus sp. | reverse complement strand
GCACCTAAAATTCCTCCAGCAAAGGCTCCAATTGACAACAATAATGCCTGATAATAGTCAGGGTGACCTAACATAGAATGAACAATCAAACCAGAAAAAGATGCAAACATCAAGATAAACTGTGAAGTTGGTGCAGCACGCTTTATTGAGATTCCAAGTGCAACTACCATCAATGGCACAAAGATCAAACCACCTCCAATACCAAAGAGACTTGATATTATTCCAGCAAAGAAGCTAGCACCTGCAGAAAAAACAAGTAAAAGACGAGATATATCTACAGGTTTTTCCTCTATTTTTCTTTTGAGAAATATGTATGACGCTGAAGATATGAGAACTAGTGCAAACAAAATTTTGAAAATTTCTGATGACAAGTCAGAAGAGATGAATGCACCTAATATGGTTCCAGGAACAGTCATTAAACCAAGTTTCCAACCTAACGAAAACTCTACACGTTTCTGTTTAGCGTATTCAATAGTTGATCCAACAGAATTACTAAAGACTGCAAACAAACTGTTGCTTACAGCTAGTGTAGGAGAAAATCCCATGAATGTCAATACAGGAACAATAATTATTCCTCCACCCAAACCAATTATTGATCCCAATATTCCTGCAATAAATCCTAAAGGAATTAACCAAATCTCTTCAAACATGTTAAATCGATATCAGTTCTAGTTTGGATTTATCAGTAATGTTAAAGTTGTCAATGAAACCAGAAGTAACTTCTAATACATATTTTGCATTATCATGTGAAACACCATTTTCTCTACATGTTACAACTTCTATAGTAGTCATACAAGGTGGAACATGTTTCTCTATACCAATTACATTCTGATTCTCATCGAACCAAATAATATCTAAATGAAACTGCATGTTTAGCATCCACATAGGACGTAGTCCAGGGTTATCAAAAACAAACAACATTCCTTGATCATAAGGCATTTGATCTTGGAACATTAATCCCCTTGCACGTAACGGATCATTATCAGCAATTTGTACTTCCAAAATTTTATCATCAAGTTGGATAGTTCCGCGTGGAAATTCAACAGATTCTAACTTCACATCTGTAGGAAAAGTAAGCATGCCAAAAACTCCAACAATAACTGCAGCTGCGGCAATTGGAATTAAAACATGTGTTCTTGTAACCATATATTACAATAATATTTCTCTGCATAAAAACTAAAAGAAATCTTATAGTAATGATTGCTTAAAATTATGAATATCAGAGATGGTATTTTTGGTATTTTCTCCTACATCAGTTATTTTTGAATCATTGTATACTTTACTAAGATATCGACCAGCTATAATCATTGGTCCCCCAACTGCACATGTAATTCCAGTAGGTTCTGGAATCCATAGCATTATAAAACCAATTTTTTGGAATTTTTTACCAGGAGAGGGAGCTTTGTTTAATGCACCTAAAGAGTGCATAGCATGCTTATCATCCAATTTACTCAAATCAGAGTACATTTCGGCCCTACGATGAGCAGATTCTTTTATTACCTTTAATTTGGCAAGATGTTTTCTCAATGGATCCTCCATATCTAATATATGAAGAAAATTACATAAAGAACAAAGTGAAATCCACATCAATTCACGGTCAAAAATTGATTACAAGCATCATAACAGGCAGAAAATTATACTAGTTCAAGCATAAATTAAAGAATGAAAAAAGACACTAAAAGACTAGATTCAATCAAAGCAGCAAATCAATCTATAGATAGAAAATCATACATCAGAAGAGAAGATTACCTAGAAATTATTTCAGAATTAGTTGGTCTAAAGGGATATGCAACAACATTAGATATATCGAGGTACATGAATGTTAGTCCTCCAAGTGTAACAAAAATGTTACAGAAATTAGATAAAGATGGATATCTTGAATATGAAAAATATCATGGAATCAATTTGACATCTAAGGGTAACCAAGTTGCAGAAACGATTCGTCAGAAACATAGTACATTATTGGAAATTTTTGAGATTTTAGGAATAAAAAAAGATATTGCAAATCAAGATGTAGAAGGTATGGAACATTACCTGAATCCAAAAACCATCAAAAGATTAAGAAAATTTCTTGTATTTTTGAAATCAAACCCAAAAATTATTGATGAATTTAATGAATTTTAAATAAATTGTTCATTTTCACACAATTATTGATTCTATGAATAGTGAATTTTAATTAACGAGTGGATATGAGATGAAATATGACATTCATGTCTGAGCTTGATGATTTAATACGATCTGGGTATGGAGACAAAAATAAATTAAGAAATATCAGGGAGACCATAAAACATGATAATTTTATCACTACTGATGACAAAAAATATGTCAGTTCGTTAATTACCAAATATTTAAGAAATCAACCACTTGAGGAATCTGATTCATTTGAAGAGGAATATGTTGATAATGCAGAACCTACACCACAAAAACTGGTCTCAAAAGGTCAGCCTCAAACTAGTTTATCAGTTAATACAAAACTAATTATTCCTATTGCAATAGCTGCTGTAATTGCAATAGTTGCTGTCGTAGGATTTTCAGCAATGAATCAGGGTGGTGTAACAGATCCAGTTGTGAGTTCAACCCCAAACAATCCATTACTGATAAATCTTGATCAAAGTACCTACCAAAAAGCTGATATTATTTCTATATCAGGTGATACCAACTCTCATAGTAAATCGGTTGAATTATCAATAGAAAACTCAAATGGTGTGAAAATATGGAGTGAAAATATCACACCAAAAAATAATGGTGTATTTTCAACACTTATCATAGCTGGTGGAGGTGGATGGGAAAATGGTGGAACTTATACAATATCAGTATCCCAAGGTGAGTTAAAAAATGGAGCCGAGTTCAAGTTCGTTGCATAAAACTAGGATACTAAATCTTCATCATCCCAACTTAATCTGTACTTTCCAATAGAACGTATATACTTTATTTGACCACCGTTTTTGAAAACAATTTTTTGTTCTTTATGTCCTGTATCACGTAATTCTATTACTGCATTATCAACAATTGCCTCAAAAACTGTTGGGTTACTAGATATTTGCTTCCAATCATCTGATGAAAAATCTAAGTAATGATTTGTATGGATTAGACCCATACTAATACAATAATTTAGGTACCTAAAGACTTTACAATATTTGAATATCATAGCAACTACAATGATTTTAGATATGAACAGATTTTTACACAAGATTTAGGAATATGTAATTAAATTATAATTTATGAATAGTAATCCAACAATTAATAGTATTAATGAAAAAATCGTTAAGTGTACTAAGTGTGATTTATGTCAAAATAGAAAAAATGCTGTACCAGGTATAGGAAATGAAAATGCTGATATTGTATTCATAGGAGAGGCTCCAGGAAGATCTGAGGATAAATATGGTAAACCATTCATTGGCTCAGCTGGTAAAAAGCTTGATGAGGCACTAAAGTATGCTGGACTTACTAGAGAAGAAGTATACATCACAAATATTGTGAAATGTAGACCTCCAAAAAATAGAGTTCCTAGTCAACATGAAAAAGTAATGTGTAGCATATATTTAGAAAAAGAACTATCAATCATCGATCCAATGATAGTTTGCTTAATGGGAAATACTGCCTATCATTCTATATTAAATGGTAAAGAGATTTCAAAAAATCATGGAAAGATAATTGATAAAGATGATAAAACATATTTTGTTACTTTTCATCCAGCTGCAATGATTTATAATAAAAAACTTGATGCTGTTTTTAAAAATGATATAAAAAAATTAGTAAACATCGTAAAAAACTTGAAAAAAAATGATTGATTTAAAAATTTTACCAAGAGAGTTTTATGATAATGATACAGTTAAGGTTGCAAAAAATCTTCTAGGGAAAAATTTAGTAAGAACTATTGGAAAAAAAACATTATCTGGTATTATAACAGAAACAGAAGCTTACAAAAGTAAACATGATCCTGCCAGTCATGCAGCAAATAGAATTACGGATAGAAATAAAGCCATGTTTGGACAGGTTGGAAGAGCATATGTTTATTTCACCTATGGTAATTATTTTATGCTTAATGCTGTAGCTAGGAGTAAAAATAATGAAGCAGGTGCGGTATTAATTCGTTCTATTTATCCTCAAGATGGTATCAAAATTATGTTAAAAAATAGAAAAAATACTAATATTCAAAATCTCACAAATGGACCTGGAAAATTAACACAAGCTATGCAAATTTCTATTAATCAGTATAATACTGATTTAACAAAAAAATCTGCTGTTTTTATCACAGAGGGTATAAAGCCAAAAAAAATTTTAAAAAAATCTAGAATTGGTATCACAAAAGGAATTGATAAATTATGGAATTTTAGTTTCCATATTTAATTATCCTTATCATCTTCAAGTGTCCAAGGTGCTATCCTACCTAAAATTTTTGCCCAATCTAATCTTAAAAGAAGAATTACAGTAACGGTCATAATTATACCAAATAAAATAATGCCAACGTAAACTGGGGCTGGATCCTCTACATCCTCAAGGATTGGTTCCAGAATTGATAGGCCCATATAATGTGAAATTAAAACGACGATATAGCATAGAACAATTTTTCCTAACAATGTTGCAACAAAAAATTTTTTTGGATCATATTTTGCTAATCCTAATGGAATGTACACTATATCATCAGGAATGGGTGTTGCAGCTGCCACAAAAGCTGCTGAAGCACCATAACGTTTGACTAATTTTTGAAATGGTTTCATGCGGATTTTAGTTTTTTCAGAAATAATTTTTCGGCCACCATAACTGAGGTAAAATATTATTTGTTTAGCAACTGTAGATGTTAATGCTGCAAATAAAGCTAATAAATGAATATTAAATTGCTCACCAACTGCCATTGTTGCTAACAAAACAAATGATGGTATAGGCACAAAAGGAATCAATGAACCAAAAAAACTAACAAGACTTAATCCAATATAACCAATTTCAGGAGCAAAAGGAAAAATATCCAGAAGGTCCAATGTGTACAAATTAAACAGTAAGTATTTAAAGCGATCAAAAAAAAATAGTGTTTTAGCGATCAGAGTTTTTAATGATTATGCAGTATGTAAAACATGTATTCGACATGCTCACAATGTGGTCGATTAATATCTAGACCTGAAACGAAATACTGTTCAGATGAATGTGAATCAAAACAAAATATCAAATAAAACATCAATAAAATAATATTCTGAAAATAATTCTATTCCTATTATAAAAAATTAATAATTTTGATTGTTCATATTACAAACCTTTGTAAGATGAATTTGAATATTATAACAAGTTATTCGTAAAGCCAGCACAAAACATATCCAGAATCTGTTTTAATTTTTGGTGGAGTTTTTTTGCATTTATCCATCGCTTCCGGACATCTATCAAAAAATCTACATCCTGATCCTGGAGAAAGTAAATTAGGTGGATTGCCAGGAATGAATTTTGGTTTTTTCTCTCCACGCAATGTTGGTATAGAATCCAATAACCCTTTTGTGTATGGATGCTTTGGTTCACGATATATTTCTGTTGATGAACCAAACTCAACCATTTTTCCACCATACATAATACCTATTTTTTCTACAATTTCAGATAAGATTGCAAGATCGTGTGAGATTAACATAATTGATACACCTTTTTTTTTCAAACTTTTCAATAAATTGATGATTTGTGCTTGAATCAATACATCCAATGCTGTAGTTGGCTCATCTGCTATAACAAATTTAGGTTCAAGTAATAATGCCATAGCTATAACTACTCTTTGCTTCATACCACCACTCAATTCATGAGGATATTTTTTTAAAATAGAATGTGAAAGGTTTACTGTATCTAATGAATTACACATGGTCTTTTCAAAATCGCCAGTGAAATTATGCTGCTTTAGAATTTGATCAAATTGTTGCTCTATAGTAAAAACTGGATCCAATGAATTCATAGCACCCTGAAATACCATCGAAATTTCTTTCCACCGTATAATGTCATCAAATTCAGATTCTGACATATTTAGTAGGGATTTTTCACCAAGTATTATTTCGCCCGCAATAATTTTTCCACCTTGGATCATTTTTATGATCGATAAGCCCAAAGTACTCTTACCACACCCACTTTCTCCCGCAATACCAATCGATTCATTATCTTCTAATTGAAATTCAACATTTTCTAAAGCGTGAACATCTCCAGATGATGTTTCATAATTAACCGATAGATCTGATACACGCATTTTTACCATTAAAAATAATAATAAACACACTATTTTATTTTTTCAAGAAAGGATATATTCAATGGATCATAATTGAAAATGATTTACGTGAAGTTTAACCGAACCCACTATATTGAAGATGTAAAGTCATCTATGAACGGTCAAGAGGTGATTCTTGGAGGCTGGGTGGAAGATTTAAGAAAAATGGGTAAAATGACATTTCTTACTTTACGTGATGTAACAGGCATTACTCAGATTATACTTACAGATGATATAATAAAATCAACCGAAGATATTACACGACAAAGTGTTGTTAGAATCACTGGCAAAATTCAGGATACAAGAGCTAGAGATTTTGAATGTGAGATTAAGGCTAGTGAAATTAATTTATTGGCTAAAGCTATTCATCCCTTACCAATTGATCCTATTGGTAGGCTTGAAAGTCATATAGATAATAGACTAAACTCTAGGGCACTGGACATGCGTAATCAAAAAACTGCATCAATCTTCAAAATCAGACATCATACTTTAGCAGCGTTAAGGAAAATATTCATAGAAAAAAAATTCATAGAAATTACTACTCCTAAAATTATTGGTAGTGCAAGTGAAGGAGGTGCAAACCTATTCTCATTAGATTATTTTGGAAAACAGGCTTATCTGGCACAGAGTCCACAGCTGTATAAAGAACAAATGACGATTGGTTTAGAAAGAGTGTTTGAAATTTCTTCATTTTACAGAGCAGAAAAATCACACACAGGTAGACACTTGAGTGAATTTACTAGTATTGACATGGAAGCTGCATTTATGAATTATACGGATGTTATGGATGTTTTAGAGGATCTTGTTGTTAATACATTCAAGTATGTTTCTGAAAACTGTAAGAGAGAACAAGAAACGATAGGAAATAAAGTTATTACTCCAAATAGTCCATTCAAGAGAATTACATATTCACAAGCATTAGAAGAACTGAATAAAAAAGATGCTAAGTTAGAATTTGGAGATGATCTTTTAGATTCTCATCTAAGAATATTGGGAGAAACGTATCCTGAATTTTATTTTCTAACAGACTGGCCGCTCAAGATCAAACCATTCTACATAAGTGAGAAGGAAGATAATGCTGAACTTTCTGAATCATTTGATTTACAATTTGGTTATCTAGAATTATCATCTGGTGGAACCAGATTACATAATCCAGAAAAGATCAAAACCAGATTACGTGAACAAGACCTTGATCCTGTAAAATTTTCGGAGCATCTACAAGCGTTTGATTGGGGTATGCCACCTCATGCAGGTTGGGGACTAGGTTTAGAAAGATTACTTACAGTAATTCTAGGAATTGATAATGTACGAGAAGTTATTTTATATCCAAGAGATCCAGAAAGATTAAAGCCTTGAGATAATTTCTTTAGTGAATTCTATAGTAGTCTTATCGCCACCAGTATCTTTTGTTTTGATGTTATTTTTTACAACATCATAAACAACGTTCTCTAATTTTTGGGCAACTTCAATACATTTTGCATCAGCATGTTTATTCCCAATCCAATCTAACATCATTTTGATTGAAAGTATGAATGAAGTTGGGTTAGCAGCATTTTTTCCTGCAATATCAAACGCTGCCCCATGAACAGGTTCAAATAATCCAAATTTATCGCCAATATTTGCAGCAGGAGCCATACCCAAGCCACCTACAACTTGAGCTGATTCATCAGAAAGTATATCGCCGAATAAATTAGTTGTAACAATCACATCAAATAATTGTGGTTGTCGAATTAGATTCATAGCGCATGCATCAACATACATTTCTTCAAATTTGATATTTGGAAAATTATTAGCAACTTTTGAGCATGTACGTGCAAATAAACCATCAGTTTTTTTCATCACATTTGATTTATGTACGCACGTAACTTTCTTCATTTTTCTTTGGGTTGCAGTTTTGAAAGCATATTCTGCAATTCTTTTAGATGCTTTTTCTGAAATTATTCTCATTGCAACAGATGTATCACCTATATCAAACTCTTCACCTGTATACAAATCCTCAGTATTTTCACGAACAATCACTAAATCAATATCATCACGTAAGGATGGTGTGTTAGGATACGATTTTGCTGGTCGAATATTTGCATAAAGATCTAACATACGTCTTAAATATACAATCACATCCTTTGCACTTTCCCCAACTGGTGCCTTTAAACATGCATCAGAATTCTTTATTGTCTCAAATGTTTCTTCGGATAATGCATTTCCAGTATTCTTTAAAATTGCATCACCAGCCTCAAGTTTTTTTATTTCAAATTTAATACCCATATTATCATGAATTTCTTGTAAAATACTAAATGCAGATTCTGAAATTTCTGGACCTATTCCGTCTCCAGTGATTAATGATATCTGATATTTTTTGGCCATTCTACTATTTAGTGATTATACTTTTTTTTCTCTTAATGACTTTTTTAACATAAGCCTGTTTATTCCGTCGATTACAGCTTGAACACTAGTTATGACTATATCCTCACCAATTGATTTAGAGGAAATTATATTTCCTGTAGCATCTTCAAGTTTCACGGTAACCTCACATAACGCATTAGAACCTCCTGATATAGATGCTAAATTATAATCCTTAATTTTGATTTCTGAGATTTTGCCAGTAGCTTTTTGGATTGCGTTAAGAGATGCATCAACTGGTCCAACACCATGATCTGTTGCTGTGTGCTCGTTACCATCAATCATTAATTTTACAAATGCATATGGCATATTCCCAATTCCTGTAGAAACGGAAAATCCTGATAACTTCACTAAGCGTTTTAATTTAGAATCACCAATCACTTCATTGGCAATCGCAAATAACTCAACATCAGTAACATGCTTTCCCTGATCTCCAATTGATTTTACCTTTTCAAGAATTTGTCTTGTTTGGTCATTATTTGGCTCTATACCATATTCCTGAAGCATTGCATTAATACCGTGAACACCAGCGTGTTTACCTACTTGTAACCATCTGCTTCGACCTACAATCTCAGGGCTAATAGGTTCGTAAGTAAGTGGATT
>CAZDAA010000021.1:0-9539 GCA_964503555.1 uncultured Candidatus Nitrosopelagicus sp. | reverse complement strand
AATGGTGGAAGCATGACTAAAGGTGGCGCATTACCAAAAGGATTTGAAAGACCAAGTAGCTCACCCTCACAAGAAAAATACGAAAAAGTAAAACCATCTTCCAAAACAACAACTCTTAGAATATCTAAATTTAATCCGGAAAGTGATTCTACTTCTACATTCTCAGAATTCAAAGTGCATTATCAGAGATGGACTACTGTATTGGATGCAATTTTGGAAGTTAAAAGTAACTATGATCATTCAATAGGCGTACGTTATTCATGTAGACAAGCTACATGTGGTTCTTGTGGTATGATTATTAACGGAAAACCAAAACTTGCATGTTTTACAAAGATATCTGAATTAGACTCTGATTCTGTAACAGTAGAACCAATGAATAATTTTCCAATAATACGTGATTTAGCTGTTGGATTTGAAAGACTGATAGAAACTCATAAACGAATAAAACCATACATAATTCGTGATGATTCAGAAGTAACTTCTGAAACTAAGGAATTTTTACAATCTCCTGAAGATGTTGAAAAATATATACAATTTGCTGGTTGCATAAAATGTGGTTTATGTAATTCTGCATGTCCAACGATGGCAACAGATTCATCCTTTGTTGGACCACAAGCGTTAGCCCAAGCCTATAGATATGTTGCAGATAATAGAGATAAGGGCAAAGACGAACGTCTTAAAATTATTGACGAACCTCATGGTATTTGGAGATGCCACTTTGCAGGATCATGTAGTCAAGTATGTCCAAAAGGAGTTGATCCAGCAATGGGAATTCAACTACTAAGAGGATATTTGTTAGGATATAGAAAATAATTATTCTTCAGAGGCTTTAGAAGAATCGTCTTCAGTTTTTGTTTCTTTTTTGTGTGGATTTGGGCTGTTATTTACCTGATTATTGATTTGTTCAGCCATGAAATGGTTTGAAACATTGATTTTGACATCATCAATGCCATCAATACTCAAAAGTTCATCATGTATATCTTGACAAATTTTGAACCCAAATACAGCTGGGCAAAAGGGGCTAGTAAGATGCAAATCAACCTTAACATTACTATCCTGAATATCAACTTCGTCAATTAATTCAAGTTCTGTGATTGATGTATTAATTTCCGGATCAACAATGCCAGATAATTTATCAAAGATTTTGACTCTTATTTGTTTAAGCTCTTGAGACATTAACAATAAATCATTTATGCTATATATAGCCATTCTGACTTGTATATTCAATGTACCGTTCACGTTTAGGAAAAAATTTGGGAAAGATAACGTTAGATTATGTATCATCACTAACTGATGATGTTCAAATCGCAATGTATGATATTCTAGGAAGTCAAGCACATGTTATCATGCTTTATGAAAATAAAATTATCGGAAAAAAAGATCTAAAAAAGATTCTAACTGGACTTGAATCGTTAAAAAAAGAAAATTTTCGAAAGAAATCTAACTCTGAAGATATTCATGAATTAATAGAATCATTACTAATCAAAAAGATAGGAATTGATGCAGGAGGAAAAATGCATACTGCTAGGTCACGAAATGATCAAGTGGCATTGGATATTCGTATGAAAATTCGTGATGACACAAATATTATTTGTCAGTGTTTGTTAGATACCATAAAATCACTTGTCAAATTAGCTAAAAAACATCAAGAAACTATAGTTCCACTTTACACACATCTTCAACAAGCTCAAGTTGGTTTGTTCTCTCATTATCTTTTATCTTATGCCGATGCTTTGTTCAGGGATCTTGATAGGCTTTACGTAACATATGGTAGGATAAATGAAAATCCATTAGGAGCTGGACCAATCGGTGGCACAAGCATAGTGATTGACAGACAAAGTACTGGAAAAATGCTAGGATTCAGTGGCATTGTTGAAAATTCAATCGATGCAACAACGACTAGGGATTTTGCAATTGAATATATCGCTGCAAGTGCAATATTAATGACGAATTTAAGTAGGATTTCAAAAGATTTTTCCATTTGGTCTACTTCAGAATTTTCTTTCTTGGAACTATCTGATGAATTCACTTCACCATCAAGTGTTATGCCACAAAAGAAAAATCCTGACATCCTTGAATTAACTCGTGGTAAAACATCACAGATAATAGGTAATCTAACATCTATGCTATCAACAATACAAGTACTGCCATCAGGTTATAGTAGGGATTTACAACAGGTTAACCCGTCACTTTGGGATACATCTCAAACTGTAATCTCTGCTCTGTTGGTTATGGAATCCATGCTGAATACAATTATCATAAATAAAAAAAATATGAAAAAGGCAGCGGAGGATGGATACCTTATTGCTCTTGATCTAGCTGAAAAGTTAGTTCACCATGACATATCATTTAGGAAATCACATCAAATTATCGGTCTGCTAGTCAAGGCTGCCCACAAATCCCATAAATCAATTTCTACTTTGACAAAATCAGAGGTAAAAAATGTGATAAAGGGGAAAAAAGTGAATTTAGAACTTTTGATGAAATTGATACAATCTACAACAATCATGTCTTCACTTCATGACAGGAAGTCTCAGGGTTCTTCTGGAATATCAGAGCAAAAACGAATGGTAGCGCACAGAATGAAAAAAATTGATATGTATCAAACGGGAGTAACAAAACGAAGTAATAACGTACAACGCTCACTAGACAATCTCAATAAAAAAGTCAAAACATTAATCAAATAAAACGGGTCTAGTGGGATTCGAACCCACGACAGCCGGATTAAAAGTCCGGTGCGCTACCTGGCTGCGCTATAGACCCCGCCAAGATACATTAACTGTATAATTTAGTCTTTTACAGATTATCGATAGCTGGAAACTTTAAAATTGACAACTTTGGGCGAATAGTTAAGCCCTTGTAGTATAGCCCGGTCTAGAATTCGGCCCTGTCACGGCTGAGACGCGTGTTCAAATCCCGCCGAGGGCGCCATTATTTTATTAATGAAAAAATCTCACTCAAAATTTCTTTATTTGTCGCCGCTACAAATGACAGTCTAGTTTCATAATCAAGATCCGAGTCAAGCGGTTCTAGGTTTTCATCTAATATTAGACCACCAGCCTCTTTAATCAAAAGATATCCAGCTGCAATATCTTGAACCCTAATCTTTCCTCTCAAATCAATAAAAATATCAATTAATCCTTGAGCAAACAAAGCCATCTCTAGGGCGTTTGCACCAAAATGTCTAACATGATGATGTTTTTCATAAATTGGAGAAAGCCGTTTCAGTAATTCTGGAGAAGTGCCAGAGCTGTTTATTCCAACAATCTTGTAAAGTGGTTTTTCTTGATGAACAGAAATTAGTTTATCATTTAGAAAAGCGCCTTTTCCTTTTGATGTCCAATAAATATCCCCTGTTGAAAGATTTGTAATTGCAGCATCAGTAATCGAACTCAATTTGTTATCTGTTGCAAATGCAAGCGAACAGCAAAAAAATGGTACACCTCTTACAGCATTAGCACTCCCATCTATTGCATCCATTATCACAAATCCCTTAGAATTTGATGATAATTCCACTTTACCACACTCTTCTCCAAGTACCGTACATTCAAAATTTATTTCTTTGAGATAATCAACTACAGTTTTTTCTGCTATAATATCGATATTTCGTGAAATATCCCCACCTGCACCTCTTCCAAAATCGCCAGCTACTGCTTCTTTGGTACCAGGCAGATCTTTGACATTTTCATAAACAAGTTTAGAAGTAGATCTAAGAATTTCAATTATATCCATGGATAGTTTCAAATAAAAACATAATTTAAGTGAAATTTTTTTTTAATGCATAAATACCAATTTACAAATGTCAAGATGTGAGCGGCAAGGATGAATCAGTTACTAGTAAAAGTTCCCTGAAAGGAACCAAATCTGGGAAGAAGATAATTAAGCAGTATTTTTTCAAATCTAAAGGATACAGGCAATTTAATAAATACAAAAAGGAATACGAAACAAACTTTCCTGAATTCGCTAAACGATTCACAAATGACCTTTTGCAACAAATTAAAGATGATTCATCTCCTAATATTACGCAGCAGAAGTTTGGGGAAGAAATTGGTTCCACTGATATCATTTTAGGATCTTCAGAAATTGATCCAATCAAATCAAAACTGGAAAGCTTTGAAATACTTAATGATAGGGTTCTAAGAATTCTAAATTCAAATTTTGTAAAAATGACATTTCCTGTCTTCTATGGATTATTTGATGCATCTGCAGAATATTTTCATGATAATAATGATCCAAAACTTAGAGAAGATATTATTGATGGACATATTATTGCCATTGATCTCAGCGAACCGATGGACAGAATCATGGACAAGGATGAAGATTTAGATTATCTTGATGACTACAAACTAATGAATCCATATATCCTAAAATTAGCTCGTGATAAAATTGCAAAAGGCGGGGAAGAAGTTTTGAAACAATTTGAAGATGGATTTAGAGATGCTAGAATTGGACAATATATTGATGCAACGCTAAAACAAAATCCTACTTCCATGACAGAAGAAAAACTTCATGAAAGTTATAAGAAATACAGATCCGTAATGGGTACAGCTGGTTGTAATATGGCACTTTCAAGGAAACCTCTTGGAGAAATATTTCAGATAGGAATGGGTAAGGCTTCAGAATCAGTTGGGTGTGGTAATGAAATTGAAGATTCAATACGGGATAAGGCAGTAAAAATTCCATCGTGGCCTTTGTATTACAGTTTATTAGAAAATGATGTTAGAAAGGGATTTGATTTAACCATGAAAAAAAGTGAATCTTATCTTCGTGAAGCAAGAAACGCACTTGAAAGTTTACCAGAAAACTTCTCTCATAGGGAATTTTTAGAATTTTTATTTCTAACGGTGGAACATTATAATGAATTTTGGTTCAATAGATTACAACACGAAAATATTTGGTCAGATCTCCAGTCAAATCTTCCAAAGTGATTTTTATGATGTGGTCAGAAAAATATCGTCCTAAAAACATTGTTGATTTGGTTGGAAATGAAGAAGCCAGATCTGATTTTGTTGATTGGTTTACTAAATGGAAAAAGGGTACGAAACCAATCTTATTAGTTGGACCTCCTGGCATCGGGAAAACTACACTTGCCAAACTGGCAGCAAAACAATTTGGATATGATTTAATTGAACTGAATGCAAGTGACGTGCGTAGCAAAGGCAGAATTCAAGATATACTTCAACCAATCTTGGGTAGTGAGTCTTTACTGGGACATCCAATGATTTTCATCGATGAAGTCGATGGAATACATGGAAGAGCAGATTATGGAGGAGCTGAAACACTCATCAAAATTCTAAAAGAACCAACCGTACCAATTTTACTTGCAGCAAATTCTGATATTTCTACTAAAATGAAAAGTATCAAAAAAGTTGCAAGAACAATACGCCTAAAACCCTTACCTCCACGAATGATGCAATTGTACATAAACACCATACTAAAAAAAGAGGGAGTATCACTAGCACCAAAATCTCTGCAGAAAATAGTGGTTGAATCAAGAGGGGATTTACGTTCTATGATCAATAGCATACAAGCTAATGTAACAGGCTTTGAGCCACCAACGGAAAAATCATTTGAGAGATTAGACATAGAGGAAGGAATTAATGCATTTTTCAAATCTCATTCAATCGACGAGGCTAGAATGATACTTTATTCTATGCATATTGATCCTCGTGAGAAGATTAATGCATTTTACTCTAGCATCATAACAAGCAATATTGATAAAAAGAATCTTGCGTATATGTTAGAAATAATATCTAAAGCTGACATGTTATATGGAAAGATAATGAAAACACAAAACTGGAGATTGTTAAGATATCTTGATTCTATTTTATTAGGACTTTACAAACCTAATACACCAATTCGCTATTCACGGTTTAATCTTTCTTGGCCTATGATAAACAGAATTAGATGGGATGGAAAAAAGATTAAACTCTTATCGAATATAATTTCCAAGAATTTACATATTTCTGTAAGCACATTTGCAACATTTGTTTTTAATACCATGTTATTCTGCATGAAAAATAATAAGCTAGATTTTGAGTTAGATGAGGAATTTGATGATATTATTGAAAAAGAAATGAGTTTGATAAAATGAGCTGGATAAAAATTACTATGAAATATGATGGAACCTGTATTGTATGCAATAAAAAGATCAGAGCAAAAGAGATTGGTTTTTGGTTAAAAGAAGAAAGTAAAGTTAAACATGAAAAATGTGCTGAAGAAAATAAAGAACTAAAATGTGCTATATGTAATGGCTCAGCTGGATGCATGGATTGCGAATTTTCTGAAATATGTGATCGTGAGAGTGTTTCCAAACTTTGTATCTGCAAAAAATGTGATAGTACACATGATTCATTTGCCTCATATCAAAAATCAATTATTGAAAAATTTCCTCTTCTAAATCTTAAAATTTGACCGATTTTAAGCACTCTTAATGTCAGAAGATAAAAAAGAACAAACTAAGAAAGAAACAGGACCAACCACACTTTCAGAGGCAGAGGCAGAGGCGGCAGTAGCAAAAGCAGAATATGAGGCTGCAAAAGAAGGCGCAGAAGATGCAAAACCTGATGATGGCACGCTTAGAACAACAACAATTTCAGACGCTGTAGCGGCATCGGAGACAGCATCTGCAGCAGAAGCAGCATATGAATCTGCAAAAGAAAAGGTAAAATCAGCAAGAATAGCATCAGAAGCTGCGTGGAAAGCTGAATATGAAGTAGCAAAAGCTAATGCTGGGGAGATAAAAAAAGATGAATTTACTCATAAACGGAAGCAGGACCGGATATTCAGAAGAGAGATGGGTGAACCAGAATTTTTTGGTCAAGCAAAGAGTATTGCATTACAAGCAGTACATACACAACAGGAGGAAGAAGAAATTTCAAGAAAAGTACAGATACCAACAGACCAAACCCCAAAATATAATCCAGAAAATTTATTGAGTCCCGAATTTGAAGGAATTTCTAACTATGAATCTGGATTAGGTGATATTTTAGATGAAGCTAAACTGAAATTAGAACGACTTCTAAATGATCCAAATTCAAATGTACAAGAAATTGAAATTGCTAAAACTAATCTTAAAAAGCTGAATTATTTATTTGAGAACTATCATTTGGGAATGAATGTATTTAGAACAGCTAAAGGCGGTAGAGAGACAATTAAGGAATAAACTGATGTGATATGAGTAAAAATAAATTTAATATTCTAAATGCAAGAATTACTTTTAAGAATGTTCCTATACACAAAATCACAAATTATTCATTCAAAGATATTTCAACTGCATCTGAATCCTTTAAGAAAATCAATGGAGTCTCAGAATGTATAATAATTCAAACTGCTAGTAGGGTAGAAATTTTTCTAGTTAGTAAATCAGAATTATTTGCAGTCGAAAAAATAAAAGATGTTTGGACATCACTAACAGAACTTGAACAAATTGATATTGATCATTGGGATCAAACTTTAGAAGTGTATATGAACACTGATGTTTACCGTAATCTGTTACGATTAGCATCAGGGATAGACTCCGTAGTTATTGGAAAAGAAGAAATCTTGGACGAAATTAAAAATATGTCTTCAAGTGCTAAACAAGCTGGAAACTCCGGTAAAATACTGGGTAAATTATTTGACAGTTCTATAAGGATTGCAACTGATATCAGAAATTCAACCGGAATAGGTATTGGTATAAAATCAATAGGTGATATAGCTGTTAATCTAGCAGAAGAAAAGGTTGGAAATATTGGTTCTAAAAAAATATTGCTTATAGGAACGGGAGAAACTGCAGCTATGGTTGCTAAATGTTTCAATAAACAAAATCACGGGTTTGATGTTGCGAGTATGTCTATAGAACGTGCAACTGGTTTTTCAAAAATTTTAGGCGGAACCCCAGTAAACTTTGAAGACGTGATAGGATTTCCAAAACATGATATAGTTTTCGTTGCAACTACAGCAGACTATTTTCTAGTCTCTGCTAAAGATATGCAAAAATCAATGAAAAAGAGAAAATCCGGTATTATGATATTAGATCTATCAGACCCAAGAGCAGTTGAATTACAGGTGGGTATGATTCCTAAAATTAAAGCACTATTTAGGGACGAAATATCTGAATTAGATGACGAAAGTGGTGCCAGGAGAAAGAAGACTTCAACTGTAGAAGAAGCCATTAGTAAAGAAGTTCCAATCCTTGAAGAATCGATGAAACAACTTAAGGAAGGACATATCATTACAGCCAATTAACTATTCATAATATGGAAGAATAAGATATTCATTAATATAATAAAAATAAGTTTGTTTGTTAGTAGTTATGCATTCCGATAAAATTAATGAATTTTTAAAGAAAAGAAAGGATTCTAACCATGCAGGCGGTCAGGATAAAATTTCTAAACAGCATGAGAAAGGGAAATTAACTGCGAGAGAACGAATAAATCTTTTACTTGATGAAGGAAGTTTTGTAGAGATTGATGCGTTAACTACACATCATTATCATGAATATGACATGCAGAAAAAGAAATTCCATGGAGATGGTGTGATCGGTGGATACGGAAGTATTAATGGACGGCAGACTTACGTTTTCGCTTATGACTTTACAGTTTTGGGAGGAACACTGAGTCAAATGGGTGCAAAAAAAATTACCAAGCTAATGGATCATGCTATTCGTAATGGTTGTCCAATTATAGGAATTATGGATTCAGGTGGAGCACGAATTCAGGAAGGTATACTAAGTCTTGATGGATTTGGTGATATTTTTTATCATAATCAATTAGCATCAGGTGTTATCCCACAAATCACTGCTAGTATTGGACCATCTGCAGGTGGTGCAGTTTATTCTCCGGCAATGACTGATTTTGTTGTAATGGTAAACAAATTAGGAACTATGTTTGTCACAGGACCTGATGTTGTAAAGACAGTTCTTGGTGAAGAAGTTTCATTTGATGAATTGGGTGGAGCAATGACACATGGCAGTAAAAGTGGCGTCGCGCATTTTGTTGTTCAGAATGAGTATGAATGTATGGATCATATCAAGACATTGTTATCATATATCCCTCAAAATAATATAGAGGAACCCCCAATTGTAGTAAACGGTGATGATCCAAATAGACTGGATCATAACATAATTAACTTTGTACCTGAAGATCCTGTAAAACCGTATGATATTAAAAAAATTATTCATTCAATAGTAGATGATCATAACTTTTTTGAAATTCATGAATTATTTGCACAAAATATTGTTGTTGGATTTGCTAGAATGCATGGAAGAACAATTGGAGTTATTGCCAACCAACCATTATTTCTTGCAGGTGCGCTTGATATTGATTCTTCAAACAAAGCAGCACGGTTTATCAGATTTTGTGATTGTTACAATATTCCAATTATTACATTTGTTGATACACCTGGTTATATGCCTGGTACCAATCAGGAGCATAATGGAATCATTCGACATGGCAGTAAACTTCTTTACGCTTATTCTGAGGCAACAATTCCAAAAATTACTATTGTAATTGGAAAAGCATATGGTGGTGCTTACATTGCAATGGGTAGTAAAAACC
>CAZDAA010000020.1:0-9687 GCA_964503555.1 uncultured Candidatus Nitrosopelagicus sp. | reverse complement strand
CTAACAACTCTTTCATCAAGAATTTTTTTAGCATTTACAAACATTTGTTGCTGTATATTTTCTAATTCTAAATTTAATGTTTCAGACACTTTATCTAAACTGATGTCATCTTTTGTTTGGTTATATCTTCTAGCCATTACTACTTGATTTTTTTCAATATCTTTTGGACCTATTTCAATTCTGATTGGTATACCTTTCAATTCCCAATCATTAAATTTGAATCCAGGTGTGAGGTTATCCCTATCATCCAATTCTACCCGTACGTTGTTGTTAGACAAGGAATCTTTGATTTTATTGGCTTCTAGTATCATTTTTTCCCTATCTTCTTTTGAGTAATAAATTGGAATTATAACAACTTGAATAGGAGATACTTTTGGTGGTAAGACAAGTCCTTTGTCATCGCTATGTGTCATTATCATGCCACCTATCAATCTCCATGAAACCCCCCATGATGTCTGCCACGCAAAAGTTTCATTATTATTTTCATCAAGATATTTGACGTCAAATGGTTTGGAAAAGTTCTGACCCAAGAAATGAGATGTTCCCATTTGTAGTGCCTTACCGTCAGGCATTAATGATTCAAGTGTAGTTGTATAAACCGCACCAACAAACTTGTCCTTCTCACTTTTTTTTCCTGTGATTACAGGAATAGCCAACTCTTCTTCGATAGTTTTTTTGTATATGTTTAAAATTTCCATTACCTCATTTTCAGCTTCGTCTTGTGTAGCATGAACAGTATGTCCTTCTTGCCATAAAAATTCTGATGTTCTGAGAAATGGCTTTGTGCCAGTAATCTCTGCTCTCAAAGCAGAGTTCCAAAAATTAATTTTTAATGGTAAATCTCTCCAACTTTTAATCCATTTTGAATAAAGTGAATATGCAAGTGTTTCAGATGTAGGTCTTAGTGCTAACCTATCACCTATTTCTGAATCACCAGAATGTGTAACCCAAAAAACTTCAGGATTAAAACCCTCAAAATGTTTTTTTTCTTTACTAAGTAATGATTCAGGTATTAAAACAGGCAAAAACCCATTTCTGTGACCGGTTTCTTTGAGTTTTTTATCTAGTGATTCTTTGATAGACTCCCAAATAGAGTAACCATCAGGTCTTAAAACAATTAATCCCTTGACAGGAGCATAGTCTACAAGCTCTGCTTTGATTACCACCTGAGTATACCACTCACTAAAATCATCATTCTTGGATGTAGTGATACCAACTTCTTTGTTCAACTGTACATTTCAATCATATCTACATAATGAGTTTTTCTTACTCAACAATTCTTATTATTATAAAAAAATCTCACAGAATATGGCAAAAAGTCCAAACTGGGTAAAAATCGCAGAGAAAATTCTATCGTTTGATAAAAAAATGAGATTTGTTGCTATAATTGATCTAAAAGGAAACATCACAGAAGGAATCATGAAAGAGGGGAAAACTTCCTTGGAATCCCAAAGACATCAAGAGCATTTTTGTGTACAAGTTGCACTTAGAAGAAAAATGCGTAAAGAGTTTGATAAAAGTCTAGGTGCAGTAAATTATGTTCATATTGAGAGAAAAAATGTGACACAGATTGTAGTTTACACACGGTTCAAGACCATATTTGTCACTGTTGAGCCAAATCTTCCAATATCTAGAAAATTACAAATTATTAAAAAAATAAAACAACTGGCAGCAAAATTATAACGATAGAATTTTACTATAGTTTATCTCCCTTACACAGAACTTTCCCTGTCACCCTGCTTTGAAAATTCTTACAAATAAAACATGGGATAAATTGAACTGTTTCCTTCAAAACTGGACAATCGACATACTCACCTTTCATTCTTTTTAACATCTTTCCACTTACTCCATTGATCTTCAGTTTTCCTTTTTCATCCATCATTCCTGATTCTTTTAATTGTTCTTTTACTTCTTTGGAAAGTAGTTGTTTTTTTTCACTAGTTTTTATTTCAACCTCGTATTTGAAATCAAGTTCATTTGACATACCATTGCTTTTGAGATGCTCAATTTAATATTACTGATTTGGATTAAATCTAAATAGATCGGCTAATGCTGATTAAGCTTAATATTGAAAAGAATTTGGTCGAAATATGGAACACCGTGCTAGTAATTTTTGATGTTGAAGGAGTACTTTATGATGCTGAATATTTACCACTTTTAGCTGAAAAAATGAATAAGGAAAAGGAAGTATGGGAAATCACCAAAAAAGGTATACAGGGAAAGATAGATTGGGAAGAAGGATTAAGACAGCGTGTAGAACTTCTCAAGGGTCTGGATTATAAAACATGTAAAGATGTGGCAGATTCCATGCCAATAATGACTGGCGCGAAGGAACTATGCAGTGCATTAAAGAATGCGGGTTGGAAATTAATGGCAGTTTCTGGTGGTTTCACAATTATAACTGATAGGCTGAAAACTGAATTAGGTATAGATCATATATTTACAAATGAGCTTGTCTTCAATGATGAGAAATTAGATGATGTAGTTGTAAATGTTAATGCAGACAAATCTAAATCTGCGATATCAAAAATCACGGAATGGGATGAAAAAAAAGAGAATATTACTGTAGTAGTTGACGGTGCAAATGATGTAAAATTGTTTGATATTTCTGATCTTGGGATTGCTTTTAGGGCTCAAGATTTGGTAAAAGATTTAGCAACAGTCACACTTGATGATAAGGATCTCACTAAGATAATTCCTATAATAAACAATCATTATAATCTAACATTAGGTTTGTAGGTACGAATTTAATCAATCTTAATCTTTTTTACAAATACTTACCAACAATATACGATGTCAATTCAGATTATTCCCGTTAAAATACAAAAAGATATCATTCCTAATGATAATCTTGTGGATTTGGTTTTAGAATCAACCGAAATTCAGGATGATGACATACTAGTTTTTTCTCAAAAAATAGTTTCCAAGAATGAGGATCGCATTATAAGTTTAGCATCTGTGAACCCATCACTTCTTGCCAATGGAATCTCTAGTTCATACGACAAGGATCCAAGATTGATCGAATTAATACTTTCAGAAAGTAAAAGGATAGTAAGAATGGAAAATGGAATAATCATAGTTGAAACAAACCATGGGTTTGTTTGTGCGAATGCTGGCATTGATGAAAGTAATGTGCAGGATGGTTATGCTACGTTGCTACCTGAAGATCCTGATAGGTCAGCTAACTTATTGAAAGAAAAAATTGAACAAAAGACTGGGAAAAATATTGCTGTAATAATTTCTGATACATTTGGAAGACCATTCAGATTGGGTCAAACTGATGTTGCGATTGGTGTTGCTGGAATTGAGCCAATCTTAGATTATAGTGGTAAACCTGATACATTTGGAAAGATTATGCAGGTCACCGCAATAGCAATTGCTGATGAGATCTGTTCAGCGACGGAGCTTGTTATGGGTAAAGTTGAAAAGTGCCCAGCTGCAATAGTTAGAAATTATAAATTTGATTTTTCTGATACCAAAATTCAGAATTTGTTACGTCCAAAACATGAGGATCTGTTTAGATAGTTCTAAATAATTACTATGCACTAAAATCACTGTTAATATGGAATCATTAAAAACCGAACTTCATTGCCATAACATTTTTTCTAATGGACACGTAGGCATTTTAGAGCCAATTCATGACTGTAGTGTCACAATCCCACAGCAGTTAGAACAAGCATATCTGGAAGGTCTTGATGTGCTTTTTGTTACTAACCACAACACGATTGATGGATATAAGCAGATGCTTGAGTATAAAAAAAACTATAGAAAATTTGACGCATTAAACGTATATCCAGCAGAAGAAATTACAACTGATAACGAGTCACATGTATTGGTATATGGAATTGATCATGCCATCAAACCTGGACTTTCATTGTATGAAATATTAGATGAGGCAAAAAAACAGAATGCTATTACTATTGCACCTCATCCATTCAGTCTAATGGATGCATTACGTGAGGATTCCATTCATTGTGATCTATTTGAGACATTCAATAGTTCAAATGTTGACATATACTCGAATATCAAGGCAAAAAAATTTTCAGAAGAGAAAAATTTGAATGTAGTTGCAGGAAGTGATTCTCACGTAAAATCTACAATTGGTAGATGTACCAATCTAATTCACTCTGAAAACAAATTAGATGACATAATTCATGCAATGAGACATAATCAGATAAAAATTAACACGACTGGATATGTGCAACCTAGGGAAGTACTAGAGCATATTAGATACAAGATTGAAAATTCAAAAAATTACATTGATTTGCATGTTTCAGAATTTTATCCACGATCAGCATGGGCATTTTCATTACTATACAAATTGTATATGCTTAGTCCTGAGGGTGTATTTTGTAATATGCTATACAGAATATCAATAAGCATGCTTAAACGAATATCCAGAAAAATAAATTTTGAAGGATACAACCCTTCTATTTTTAGAGAACGTGATCTGGGAACTATAGCAAAAATGATCTTTTGATATATGTGTATAGATTTTAATTGATGAATGTAAAAAACAGTATAGGTGAATTGAAATTTCAGAATCAGGAAAAACATTAGATGCAAGAGGATTGTTCTGTCCATCACCAGTAATGCAAACAAACGTTGAACTCTCAAAAATGCAGGTTGGTGAAATCTTAACTGTGCTTGCTGATGATCCTGCTGCTGAGGATGACATAGCAAGCTGGGCCAGAAGACTTGGGCATGAAATAGTTAAGATGGAAAAAAATGGAAATGAAATTCATTTTGAAATTAAAAAGGTAAAATAAACCAAGACATAGTAGAACTAGATACTTAAATTAAATAACAAAGTGATCCTAGTATAACCAATGACTGGTCAAAGGATTGATGGTATTGAGGTGTCAAACGCCGTTAAAGAAATTTTGTCACGTGCAGTTACCCAGCTTAAATCAGAGGGCTTGGTACCATGCTTGGCTACAGTTCTCATAGGTGATGACCCCGCATCGGCTACATATGTAAAAAACAAACATAATGCATGCGAAAAAATTGGAATCAAAACAAAAGATCATAAATTATCTTCTGAGACAACTCAGGATGAACTTAACCAAATAATAGATAACCTAAATCAAGATAAAGATGTTGATGGTATACTTGTGCAACTGCCACTACCCAAACACCTTAACGAATTTACAACTGTTTCTAGAATATTACCACTAAAGGATGTTGATGGTTTGACACCACAAAATGTTGGTCTTTTAGCAATTGGAAAATCTATCCTAAAACCATGTACTCCCTCTGGAATAATGGAGATGTTTTATTATTACAAAATTGAACTTGAAGGAAAAAATGTAGTATTGATTAATCGTAGCAACTTGGTTGGAAAACCACTCTATCATTTATTATTACAAAACAATGCAACTGTTACAACATGTCACTCAAAAACTAAAAACCTGAAAGAAATCTGCCAAACTGCGGACATTGTTATTACTGGTGTGGGTGATCGAACAAAGTTTACACTAACTTCAGATATGATTAAGAAGGACTCAATTGTGATAGATGTTGCAATATCAAGCCAAGATGGAAAATTGGTTGGTGACGCAGATTTTGATGATGTTATACAAAAAGCATCATTTGTTACACCTGTTCCTGGTGGAGTAGGACCAATGACGGTTGCAATGCTACTAAAAAACACGGTTACTGCCGCATCATTAAACAAAGAAATTGTCAGTTGATATAGAAAAGGCTGCACTGCGCAAACATTTTCTTGAGAAACGAGATGCCATATCTGCAGATTTACGAGAAATTTCCAGCACAAAAATCTATAATCATCTTAAGCAAAGTGAGCCCTACAAACATTCGCAAAACATATCTTGCTATTTTCCTATTGGAAGTGAGGTTAACACACATTCAATCATGTTGGACATATTGTCTAATGGGAAAAACTTACTACTTCCCACAGTTGTAGATAATGATTTAGAATTTCGTATAGTTACAGACATCAAAAAATTAGAAAAAGGACATTTTGACATAATGGAGCCTAGGGACGATTGTAAAAAATCCGAAGAAATAGACTGTGTGATAGTTCCAACAGTTGCAATTTCAAAATCAGGAACAAGATTAGGATATGGACGTGGATATTATGACAAGTTTCTCTCTAAAGCAAGTGCAATGAAAATATCATTGACATATTCCACACAGATTGTAGGATCAATTCCAAGTGATAGTCATGATGTCAATATGGATTGGATAATAACAGAAGAAGGAATTATCAAATCATCATAGATACGACAGACCTTTTTTACCAATGTCATGTCTATAATATTTACTAGGCCAAGAAATCTTTTCAGCAGCTTTGTATGTATTTGAAATTGCATCCTGCAATGAATCACCCAAAGATGTTACACTTAGTACTCTTCCACCATTGGTTACAATTTTACCTGAAACATCTTTTGTTCCAGCATGAAATACGAACGAATTCTTTGGAATATCAGACAAACCAACAATCTCCTCATTTTTTGAGTATGATTCTGGATAACCATTTGAAGCTAGTACAACACAAACGGCACTTTGTTTTTTCCATGACATAGAAGGCAACGACGAAAGATTTCCATCTGCCACTGCAGTTAGATACTCAAACAAGTCTGAATTCATTCGTATTACCATTGGCTGACATTCCGGATCACCCATACGTGCATTAAACTCTAAAACATAAGGTTCTCCATCTTGAATCATTACACCAGCATATAAGAAACCCTTGAATACAATTCCTTCTTTTTTTAGCGAATCAACAGTTTTACGTATAATTTTCGTTTGAATTTTTTCTGCCAATATATCATCTATTGCACCGGTTGGGGAATATGCTCCCATGCCACCAGTGTTAGAACCTTTGTCATCATCATGAATTCGTTTGTGATCTTGGCTTGTAGCTAATGGTATAACAGTTTCACCATCTGACAATGCAATATATGATGCTTCAATTCCATCAATACGTTCTTCTACAATAATTCGTTTTCCAGCTTCACCAAATGATTTTTCTACTAAAATTTTATCAGCAGCTGACAACGCTTCATCCGTAGTATCACATACGATGACACCCTTACCAGCTGCAAGGCCGTCAGCTTTTATGACCAGTGGAAATGACACCGATTCAATATACTCTTTCGCTAAATTTGGCTCATCAAAGATCTTAAACTTGGCAGTTGGGATTTCGTTTCTATCCATAAAATTTTTTGCCCAGATTTTACTTGATTCTAATTTTGCGGCATTTTGTGTTGGACCAAATATTTTCAAGTTTTTCTCCATGAATGTGTCAACAATACCTAATGCCAATGGAACTTCAGGACCAACTACCGTAAAACAGTCATTTTTGGACGCAAAATCTGCTAATTCTTCGATTTGCTCAACGTTTATTGGGATATTATTTTTTGTACCACCGTTTCCAGGGGCATAAAATACGTCATCAACATGCTCACTTTGTGAAAGCTTCCAACCAAGTGAATGTTCTCTAGCGCCAGAACCAACTACTAAGATATTAGTCAATAATCGGATATGGTTACGCAAGTATATAATCCAAGGTTTGAAGGCCTGCCTCAAAATGAATTGTTTGTATCTTTGCTAATAATATCATGTCAATAAAAAATATCAAAATGAGTATTGAACTAAACCGATAGACTGTAATTATGATGATTTCGTATTATCACAGGTACAACAATGGGAATTCCTGAAAAGATAAAAGCTATTCAAGATGAAATGGCGAGAACGCAAATTAACAAAGCAACAGAACATCATATAGGTCTGCTTAAGGCAAAAATTGCAAAACTAAAGCGAGAACAAGAGTTCACTGCAAAAAAAGAGTCTGGTAAAAAAGACGGTTTTAACGTGAGAAGAACTGGAGATGCCACTGTAGTTTTCATTGGGCTACCAAGCGTGGGAAAATCAACATTACTTAACAGACTTACAGGCTCACACTCTACAATTGGTGCATTTCAGTTTACCACACTCACAGTTGTACCAGGTGTAATGAAACATAGAGGTGCTGTAATTCAGCTATTAGATCTACCAGGAATTATCAAAGGTGCTTCATCAGGAAAAGGTTTAGGCAAACGTGTGTTATCTGTAGCAAGAAACGCAGATCTGGTTTTATTGATTTTAGACGTCTTTAACCCATACCATGAAAAAGTGTTGATTACAGAACTGGATAATATTGGAATTAGACTCAACCAAAAACCTCCCAATATTGTGATAGAAAAATCATCATCGGGTGGAATATCTATTGCCAAACAAGTAAAGATGACGAAGATATCAGAAAAACTGTTAAAACAAGTTCTTAATGTTTATGGAATAGTTAGTGCAGGAGTGGTGATAAGGGAAGATATATCATCTGAACAATTGGTGGATTTTCTAATTGGAAACAGAACATATACACAATCATTAGCAGTTTTGAATAAGATCGATTTGGTTAATCGTAGTTTCTTAAACAAATTTTCAAAGAAAGTGAAAACAGAATATGTTTCCGTATCTGCTGAATCTGAAATAAATATTGAACTTTTGAAAGAAAAAATATACGAAAAACTGAACTTTATTAGAATATACATGAAGCCAAAGGGTGGTGAGATCGATTACAAAGAACCATTGATAATAAGAGATAGTAGTAAAATTGAAGATGTTTGTAATAAATTACATCGAAAAATGAAAAAAGAGTTTCGTTATGCCTTGGTATGGGGTAAAAGTGTAAAATACGCTGGGCAAAGAGTTGGAATAGATCATATTTTACAAGACGAAGATGTTTTGACTATCATAAAAAGAAAAGGAATATGATAAAACATTTCTAATTATTTCCTAAAAAGTAAAAAAAATCGTTGATAAATTGTAATCAGTTTGTATATTTTTTTTTAGTATAATGATAGAAAAGCGACAAAAAATTGCACAAAACAATGGCAACTAAAAGAAAAGCACCAGCCAAGAGAAAAGGCGGAGCTAAAAGAAAAGCACCAGCCAAGAGAAAAGGCGGAGCTAAAAGAAAAGGCGGAGCCAAGAGAAAAGGCGGCGCAAAAAGAAAACGCTAGTCACTTTTCCATAATTAAGCAGTCGTCATAAGCGACGATTGTTTTTACTTTTTTCTATAAATTTTTCTAACAAAATATAATGTTCATTATTTTAAATCAAGAAACTAGTACGTAGTTTTGATTTATTTTAGTTAGTATAGATAACTTGAAAGTTTAATTTGTTCTTCCGTAGTTATAATATTTTTTGATGCAAGTAATTCTAACAATTCTTTGATTAATGTTTTAGTATCCTCTGATATTCCTCCAGTAGGTCCTTTTTCTCCAGGGGGTCCAGGTGGGCCCTTTGGTCCTGGTTGTCCCATCGGTCCTTTGTCACCAACAGTACCAGCATCACCAGGTGTTCCAGAAGGACCAGTTAATCCACGTTCTCCTTGCTGTCCTTGAATTCCTTGTGGACCCAACGGACCAGGTTCACCAGCTTTGCCTATAGGACCACGTTCACCTTGTAATCCCATCGGACCTGGGATTCCACGCTCACCTTGTTGACCAGGAATACCAGTAAGTCCCTTATCACCAGCTTCACCTTGTGGACCTTGAGGTCCTTTATCACCAACTGGACCATGTGTACCAGTTATTCCTTTTTCTCCAGGAGGACCTTGAATACCTTTATCACCAGTTGGTCCTGGTGGACCAGTTGGACCCGTAGGTCCTTTATCACCAG
>CAZDAA010000019.1:0-10403 GCA_964503555.1 uncultured Candidatus Nitrosopelagicus sp. | reverse complement strand
CTTTTAGAATTTTAGCATAATCGTCATCAGGTGCATATTCACGGTATACAACAGCTTTCATGAAAAATTTTGATTTTTTCCCCTAATTATATTTTCTTGCTGTTAAATTCTGTTGATCTTGAAATCACGCTTAGGTTTCTGAGCTGACAACAATATTTGTTTCAGTTGTTCATCAGATATTTGACCAGAAATTTTCCCCTGCATTGTTAGATTCAAAAGATAATTTTCAACCATTTCAGCTAAATCAGGTTTTACCATTCTAACATTATTTAATCTGAGTCTAGCATCAGATGATAAAGCCTGCTTTAACATCATTTCCTTTTGTGCTTTTAGTTCGGAGTCTTTTTCTTGAGGAATATTGTTCTCGTTATCCGGATTAGGATAGCTCATGACATCACTAAGAATAAATTTTCAAACGTGGTTCTTTTTCAATAAACTCTGATAATATTTCAGTGGCTAATCTATCTAGTTTCTGCATTGATTGTTTTGTTATAACACGACCCTTTTTTTCAATTTTTTCTACATATCCTAATTTTTCAAGTCCATGAATTGCATTTCTAATAATTGCTCCACTTGCATCTCTGTGACGAGCAGTACCATACCCATGTGGTTTACTGCCTCCATATATTGAACGTAATTCGTTCACAGTGATTGGACCTTGTAGGTAAATTTTTCTTAAGATTGATGCACAACGTGTATGCCACCATTCTGGATTTTGTGGTGGTTTATCTGCATGAGCACCAGTTTTAACAAATACCGTCCAACTTGGAGCTGGTATATCTTCAGTTTTTAAAATTTCAGCAAGTCTACTGATAAAAACATCCGCTGGTACATCATAAACTTTAGCCATTTAATGTAAAACTTGTAAATCGTCTTATAAATCATTGAGCTATTACTTTACGATAGGTATGCTCACAAAAATTGCAAGTTATCCGAATTGATTTCAGAGATGTCCTACCAATCCTAATTCGTGAATTGATGCCAGGAACTATGAATTTTTTACATTTTTTACAAAAATTTATTCTTAATTCATATGGCATTCTAATTCTATAATGTGTACTAATTCTTCTAGCCAAGTTAGCTTGTTTTTCAGCTAAATTAGGATCTGATCTGGCATTTGAAATTGCTGTCTTAACAAGTATATACATACGTTCAAGTGCAATTTTTTTTCTTGATGGATTCATATTTTTTAGATAATTATGTCATTAAAAATTGGATCGGATTAAAAAAATGCGGTCAGCGGGATTCGAACCCGCGTCACAGGGTTGGAAACCCCGAATACTAACCAGGCTATACTATGACCGCATAGGTTGCAAATTTTTTTGCTTACATAAAAATGGTTTTTTCGTACTCATAAAGAATTCTAGCAGTAACAATGTGTGATTCCAATGATTTTTGGTTTATACTAACTAATTGTTCAATTGTATTTTTTACGTCCTCAGAAAAGTGGCCTTTTTGGAATCCTCCTATTATAATGCATGAATCATCGTCTAAGGATTGTGCAACCTTTTGATATGAGCTTGTTTTACCCAAACGAGATAAGCCAACTACACTTTTTGGGTTGATCTTCTTAATCAATTCTGAAAATTTCATGTTCATTATCTCAAGTAAGATGTTTCCTTCTGATTCTATCCTTTTTTCAGAAAATAGTTGTTCAATTAAACCCATAAATCTATGATAGGATTTTGGTAGTCTAACATCATCATTAATTTTTATTATTTCATCATTTATAGTGTGAATGTAAATAGAGATCTTTTTTTCAAAATATAGTGGTATGCTGCAAGCCTCTAGCAAACTAGAATGAACAATATCTGGTCTACCTCTTTTATTTTCGTTTTCAATTCCTTTCATTGCCGCGTAGTGCCAAGAATTATCAAGTAATATTTCTGATGGTGCTTTACCAACTTTTTTACTGTGGGATATAACAGATGGATGGTTTTGAATTTTTTTTGGTATAATCTCCAGTGATGATTCAGCTAGGATGAATGATAGCTTTTTCATTAAATTACAAGTTCAAAAAGTTGTATGCTAACCTGATGTACATCCACTATAACCACAGTCAATGCAAATATTACATCCTTCTGCAAAAATAAGCTTGTTCTTACATACAGGACACAAAGTTTCTTCTTTTTCTTCTTCCTGAACGGATTGTGTTGGTCTTTGTATCTCCTCTAACTTAACGGCTGATAAGGCATTATCAATTTGAGATTTGACATATGCATTTTTGATGTTGGTTGAAATATAGTTTTTAACAAAACTGCTTGGAGTTACATCGAATGTTTTTTCGGAATTTTCACCTGTCATATGCAAGACTTGTTTATGCCTTGAACCATCTCTATATACCGTGATCCCTTTCAATCCCAATTCATGTGATAACAGATACGCAGCCTTGACATCCTCAACAGATACATCATTAGGCATATTGATTGTCTTAGCGATTGCATTTGATATCCAATCTTGCCATACAGCCTGTGCCATAATATGATCAGACCAGTGTATGTCCATTGCTGTCACAAAGATATTTTGAATCCAGTCAGGAATTTCAGGAATACCTTTGACAGAACCATAATTATCTGCGATTTTGGCAAGTAGTTCATCACTATACAGATTATTTTCTTTGAGTACTTCTTTGAAAATTTTATTCGTATAAAAGAATCTGCCTACCGTAACTCTTTTTTCAAAAACCAATGCAAAGTTTGGTTCCATGCCGTTAGAACAATCAGCCAACATAGATAAAGTTCCAGTAGGAGCTACAGTTGTAGTTAATACATTTCTAATTCCATACTTTTGGATTTTTGCTATAAGAGCATCCCAATCATAGGATTGTTCTTCTTTTGGTTTTTCATAATATCCTGAAACAGGTATCTTGCCTTCTGGGTATTCAGTATTTGAACATAATACAAACTTGCCTCTACTTTTTGCAAGTGCTACACTTTCTTCCATAGAATAATATGTTAATGCTTCAGCTAATTTCAATTGAAAGTCGTATCCTTCTTTTGAATTGTATGGAATACGTAATTTGTATAATAGATCTGCTACTCCCATAACACCTAATCCTATACGTCGAGATTCTTTTGATGCCTTATCAATTTCTGGTATAGGGTATAGATTTACATCTATTATGTTATCCAAATATCTCGTGGTTTTTCTAACAGTTTCTTCATATCTTTGCCAGTCAAATTCATACTGTCCATCAGCAGTCCTCTTTACAAGATTTGCCAAGTTTATTGATCCTAAGTTACAAGATTCGTATGGATAGAGACTTTGTTCACCACATGGATTAGTTGCACGAAGAAGTTGACCACGTGCTTTTGCAAACACATTATTTTTGTTTATGTTATCAAAGAAAATCAGACCTGGTTCTGCACTCTTCCATGCTGACTGTGCTATCAAATCAATCAAGTGATGTGCATTTATCTCTCTTGCTGGTGAGTTATCTCTTGGGCAACGTAGTGTATATTTTCCATCATCAGAATTTACAAGTGTATCCCAAAAGTCCTTCCAAACACCAACGCTAACATTAAAGTTTTCTAAGATCCCAGGTTCTGTTTTATTTGTAACAAATTTCTCAATATCAGGATGCCAAACTTCCATGATTCCCATGTTTGCACCTCTTCTTTTTCCTCCCTGTTTTACTACTTCAGTTACGCTATTGATAATATTCATAAAAGAAACTGGCCCAGATGCAACACCAGATGTAGATGCTACAATCTCTCCCTCTTCACGAAGATCAGAATAATTGATTCCGACACCTCCACCAGACTTGAATATCAAGGCAGCATCAGAAGTTGATTTCATTATGCCAGCCATATCATCAGGCATACCCAAAACGAAACAGGCAGACAACTGACCCAGTCTACCACCTGCATTCATCATAGTTGGTGAATTTGGCAAAAAGTCTTGGGATACCATTAATTCATAATATTCTGATATCTTGTCAGCATACCTATCTAGTTTTTTGGAAGCAAGCATTGTTAATAATTCCTTAAATGAAACCTTCATCTGTCCTCGGTTTGCCAGATCAGCATAACAGTTTATCAGACATCTAAAATGCCATTTGTTGAGATAGTATGTACCAATCTTGAATTTATAGTTAAAATCATCTAGTTTTTTCAGATATTCTATTGCTTCATCTGTATTTTGTGATGTGTTACCTTCTATAGTAAACAATTCGTTGTCTCTTAGCATATCAGAAATTGATACCAAAACTGCAACCCTTTCAAATAATTCTGATGGTTTTTCATTAATTTCATTTTTGTTATCACGTAAAAGATAACGAGACGCTAACACTCTCAAGCAATTAATATCAAATGCTTTTGAAACAGCATCAAGATTTTTAGTATTTAAAAGCTTCATCTTTTCTTCTCGAATTTTTCTGCGTTCATGACGATATAGAATATAACCTTTGGCGATATCACTATGACCTTGGTCGATTAGTGTGGATTCAACCAAGTCTTGAATAGATTCTACACTAGGAGGGTTAGTTGCTGAAAATCCATGCTCGACTAGTTTTTCTAAAACACCATCGGAAAGTTTGGTTGCAATCTGCTTATCTGGATTATTGGTTGCTGAAAATGCTTTATGTATAGCAGTTAGTATTTTATCTCTGTTAAAGTTTGAAATTGATCCATCTCTCTTACGAACTTGAGCGATAGAATTCTCTATTTGCGATTTTGTTTCCTCCACAAGTCTCCCCTATAAGACCAATAATTGATATAGCATATAACTTCTGTGGCAAAAAAGAATTATCTAAAATGAGGTATTAGCTTAACTTTTCTAACAACGATCTAAAATTTCATAATAATATTTCTAGCGATCTATTGAATATTATAGAATAGAATCGATTGTAAATCTAGATAATATATGATGATTTACAAGATGGGCATTTATCTGACAATGTCTGATCTTTCATACCACAGTTTCCACATAGAGGTACTCTCATAATTAATTTAAATGAATTAGTTAGGCTTGATATCTTCTCAATATTCTTCTTAATTTCAGTTATTTTGGAGCCATTTGGAATTTTCACCTGTGTAAATAAACCACCATTGAGAGTTTTTGCCATACGGTTACATTGAACAATTTGAGGGCTTTTGATAGTAAGATCTGCGAGAGTACTCGCATCTATGACAACTCCTTCTGCATAAGTCTCATTCTCAGTAATTTTGAGTATGGAGTTTTTGCCATATTTTTCTTCATCTAGAGAAATAAACCTACCAGAACCATCACTTTTAGTCATGGTTACTAACACATCTGTACCAAGTTCTTTAGCTTTCTTTAATGCAATATCTACTGATGTTTCGACCACTTTGTGTAACACTTCACACCCTTGTTTGTCATCATTAAATCCGAGTATGCCAAACACCGCATCACGTAAACCCACTAGATTGATAACTAAAGATGTTGAACATCTTTGCATATATTGTGTGTTATTGGCAAGAATTGGATTCATACCTAACCTAACAAGTTCAGAGATATTTTTTTTACGTAAACTCATAGATGTTAATGCAGGTTTCATTAATAATGCAAGTCTTGCTCTGAAATAAGTTTCATCCTTATTTGATTCAAATGCAAGTCGTGGTAAATTAATTGATAGTGAGCCCAAATGTAGAGTTGAAGAACCTGTACTTTTTAATCTAGTAACACCGTTTTGTGATATGCTATGTTTTGCAAATATTATTTCTCCTCCAAGAGAAATGATTTCAGCTATTATGTTTGATACATCAGTAATCTTTCCTTTTTCATAATTGATAACAAGACCTATTCTTGGACGAGGTGTGAGCTCCACATATGTCTTATAGGCAGAAAGTACCACGTTTACGATTTTTTGTTCAACACCAAGTGGTAGCGTAAATGATACAATCGTCGGAGTTTTATTAAATTTGAATGCTGTAGAAGACATGATAAATGAATTAACAAGTTTTTCTTCTAATTCAGATAAGTTCTTGGAATATTTTGATAGTAATGAAACTAAACCATCCATAATTACCTCCTGAGAAGCCTCTTTAGCAATTAATGATATTATCATGGATAATGCAGAAGATAGATTACTCAATGTTTTGATAGATGTGAGTTTGCTAACACTCAGAGCTTTTCCCTTCAGATCAATACCATCTTCGATTAATTCTTTTATGTTGATGAAAATACTATCCGGTAATAACGACCATAATCCTGGACGTGTAATATGAAGATCACCTGATAGATGTGAATCAGCTATATCTTTTGGAAGTGTGTTTGTGAGAAGATATTCAGCAAATACAGTTTGACCTGTATTAAATAATAAACTCTCTATACCGCTATCTAGATTTTCTGCATTTGAAATTGTTTCCTGAACTTCAAACGCAGGAAGCCCAACTCGTGCAAGTTTATGTCTATATTCTTCGTAACCATGCTCCAAAAGTACCGAATTAACCAATTCACGAATAAGTGAACCTGTTAGATATGCAGTTTGGTATTTGTAGATACGATTTTCTACTTCTTCAGTTATTTTTTGTGCAAGTTCTAATGGTAAACTTCCTTCACGTACTAATGATTGAATTATTTTATGAGAGTTGAATTCTTCTATAGAATCATGTGAAGTTCTTACATACATTTTTCCACTTTCAATAATTGATCTTTCTTCGATCTGTCTTGCTAAACTTAATACAAGTTTACCGAGATTTGTAATTGTATATCTTCTCTCTGACTTGTTTAATGCCACAAGTGATTGCCTTAATAATTTCCTTAAATGGTAAGCAAATTTACCACTCTCTTTTTTTGACTTAAATCCTGCCAGTGATTTGAGTTCAGAGTAAGTAAGTGGTCCTTTTGAGTTTAAGATTCGTAATATATCAATTCGGTTTGGGCTTGCCATAACAGAAAATATCATTCGTACACGTTTTGAACTGGATTGAAGTGCTCCGGTTTCTGATGGTTCGTCTAAATCAGCATCAAGATCAGCTCCATCTAACTCATCATCTAAATCTAAATCAGCGTTTAGATCTAGTTCATCTTCTAATTCTACGCTCTCTTTACTCCCCAATATGTACTAAAAAAAATACGAGTAATTAAGACTTATTGCTCGTATGGTGTGCTAATTATTTTTTTTCTATATCTAATGAAAATTCACTAGTTGAAAGTTTCTGTCCACATGAAGGACATTTATTATTATAATGTTTTAGAACATCTTTAACTGATTTTAGCATTTGCATTGTAGAAATGTTTTCTCCACATTTTCCACATTTGATGTCAACTGACATACAAAAAAAATAATTTCGTCACGTATTAGTTTTTTTAAAAATTTTATTCTATCCTAGACTAAATTCTCTTTATATTTTTTCAAGCACTAATCCACGTTTATCAAAATCTATGATTTTGACTGCTGTACCAATTGGAAGATCTGCTGGCTTACCAATATTAGCCAAAAAACCGGATATATTCAAATCATGACCTTCGATGTTCATTACTACCCAGGCATATGGTGAAAAATTTTCAAAGCCTGAGGGTGGAACTGTCATAATAGTATAAGTCACAACTACACCATTACCATCCAATATGGTATTTTCAAATTCTTTTTTTCCACATTTTTTGCAGAAATACACGGTTACCAAATTCAAATCATTACAATTCTTACATTTACGAGCTAAAATCTTACCTTGTTTTGCATTTGCAATAAATTCGTCTTTTATTGTCAATTTACACACTTTGAAATATATGAACCGCACAACTAGCGCCAGTCGCACCAAAATTCTGAGTTAAGCCAATCTTTGCGTCATTTACAGTTCGTTCACCTGCATTTCCCGTTAATTGATCATAAACTTCAACCACTTGACCTACACCTGTTGCACCTATTGGATGACCTTTTGATTTAAGACCACCTGATGGGTTAATTGGTAATTGGCCGTTTAATTTAGTTACACCATCACGGACCGCATCTATTCCTTTACCTTTTTCAAAGAAACCAAGATCCTCAGTGTCAACAACTTCCGCTATAGTAAAACAATCATGAACTTCAGCAAAATCAATATCCTTTGATGTGATATTCGCCATTTTATAAGCAGCATCTGCTGCAATCTTTGTACTTGGTATAGTAGTAATATGATCTCTTCCTTGTAGTGCGGCAGGTGATCCACCCCTACCTGAACCAATAACTTCAACATAATCACCACCTTGTTGCTTCGCAAATTTCTCACTACAAATTACAACTGCACTTGCACCATCAGAGAATGGACAACAATCATAAAGTTTTAGTGGACTTGCAACTACAGCAGAATTCATTACATCATCAATAGTAATTTTTTTTCTTAAATGTGCTTTAGGATTTAACAATCCATTTTCATGATTCTTAACAGCTACCGCAGCAAAATCTTCCTCAGATGCATTAAACTCTGTAATATAAGCTCGAGCCATAGATGCAAATAAGCCAGGGAATGAGACACCTGCCTGACCTTCATAAAAAAAATCTGAGCAATATGAAAAATATGTGGTTGTCCATTCTGTTCCTGTATGTGTAACTTTTTCAACTCCAGTTACTAACACTACATCATAAAATCCAGCAGCAACATTTGCGTAAGCTTCTCTGAATGATACAGAACCACTACCACAAGCTGATTCAATAGACAGTGATGGTTTGTCTGATATTCCTAGGTTACTCATTATTACAGGTCCAAGATGTACTTGTTTATCAGCAACACCAAAAACATTAGAAATGTAACCAGATTTAATTTCCTTTGATTCTATTCCAGCACTTTCAATTGCACTCACTGATGCTTGAAGTGTGATATCAGTTATACTATCTTCTAATTTACCATATTTGGTACTTCCAGCACCTAAAACACATACTTTTTCCACAAAAAATTCTGACCTGTTCCCTATAAAAATTCTTCAAAAAATTTCATAAGGGTAGATCGATTTAATAACATATGAAAAAAAGAATTCAATCTTTGCCATTAACAAAAACAAAAAAATCTATTAATGTAACCAAGCCTACAAAGAAAAAAATAAAAATTTTAAAAAATGAATTAAAGCAATATTTAGATTCTAATGGTTACATCTCTTATTCTACAAAAAAGAAAAAATATGTCATTTTAGGCACAAATTCTCCAAAGAATGGAATTGTTGATTGCCCACAATGCGGGATAGGTCAATTGATGATTATAAAATCACCAATAACTAAGAAGAGGTTTATTGGTTGCTCTAATTATAATAATGGATGTACTGCGTCATCTCCACTTTTGCAAAGAGCCATACTACGAGTAATTAAGGCAAAATGTCAGTTATGCAAATGGCCCGTTGTGGTTTTCAGATATACTAAAAACCAGAACTGGAAAAGACAGTGCTCAAATATAGAATGTAAATCAAGAAAAACTAAAATCAGTGTATAAATCTGTTCTACGATTTTTCAATAATGGTAATTTTTTTCTAATTTTCTTTATAACTGCAGAAGAGATGTTTACGTATCCCAATCCTTGTCGTTTTTTCATATCCAGAATGATTTTACCATAGGGATCAACCACTAAACTTCTTGCTGAATATATATTCCCAAGATGGTTTGGAGCAATAATATAACATCCATTTTCAACAGCACGAGATTTATTTAATGTAAACCAATGTTCCTCTTTCATTGGACCCTTGACCCAAGCAGAAGGCACAACTAGTATTTCACTACCGGATGATGCTAGTATTCTAGATAGTTCTGGAAATCTTAGATCATAACATATCATCATTCCTACTTTTCCAACTGAAGTTTTTGTTGTTGGAGGAAGAGTTTTTCCTGCCGACAGTTTTGACGATTCTTTGAATCCAAGTGCATCAAAAAGGTGTATTTTTCTATACTTCGCAGAAATTTTTCCATTTTTATTTATTATGAATGAGGTATCAAAAACTCTATCTTTTTTTCTGCTTTTTTCATACATAGTTCCAATTACAATTATGGAATTCTTCTTAGCGCATTCCATTATAGTTGATACAAATTTACCATTAATTGTTTCAGCTTGTCGTGCAACTTGTTTTGCAGATTGCGTTCTTGGTGTATAAAACATCATGTACTCTGGAAATGCACAAAGATCCGCATGGTTTTTTGCTGCTTGTTTAATATAATCTAAAATCTTTGGAAGGTTTTTTGCTTTATCAGTTGAAGCCTTGAATTGTACTATGGCAACTTTAGACATATGTTTCATAATATTGATCAAAATAAAAAGATAGTTAGAGTTGGCTTCCTGCTACAAACCAATTCTCTTTTGGATTCTCATCGAATACTACAATCACATGTTCCTCCTTTGTTTTTAGAACTTCAACTGCAGATTTTGTAATAGACTTTGCAAAATCATTTTTTTGCTGTTGAGTTCTGCCTGGATACATTGATACAGTTATCAGAGGCATGAGGATTTTTTTGTAATGTATAATTTAGTGGTTGTTATCTGTAA
>CAZDAA010000018.1:0-10415 GCA_964503555.1 uncultured Candidatus Nitrosopelagicus sp. | reverse complement strand
AATACTCCCTCCTGTAATTTTCTTGAGACAAGTGCAATTACATTTAGTCCAAGTTTAGATAGTAACCCAAGTGCAATTCCAAAATTACCAGATGTGGCTTCTATTACAGTCTGGCCACTCTTCAAATTTCCTGTCATAATGGCGTCATGTATGATGTTGGCTGCAGGTCTGACTTTGATCGAACCCGTCAGTAAGGTAGAATCTAGCTTGCCGAAAACTTTGAGATCTGCATCGTCAAGATTTAGTTTGTATACGCTTTTCGCACATTCCTTGAAATCTGCGGTCATGTCAACAAGTGGAGTTGCGTTGACAACCTTTGTTTCGCTGCCTTCTTCCAGATGTGGAACTTTACTCCATACTTCCTGCTCAAAGCGCTCAACTAGAGCATTATCAACATCTTCAGTCATGTGATCAATGAGATTTGAGGATCAATTTAGAGATTTACTTGCCTGAAATCTCAGATCTGAGCTTTTCATAGGCAAGGGGAGCCTCAGATTCGTTTAAAATCAACACAATTCCGTCTTGGGAAATCAGCGCATCCACTAACTCGATGCCATTATGATGTAGAATGTCAGTAACATAGCTGATCACATTAGCCCTGTTTTGCACAGGCACCTGAATCTTAATCTTGGCCAGGCCATCCTTGTACAAATTCTCCTTTGGGAAGGTCTGGAAAATTCTCCTAGCATCATCTGAATCATCCACCAAAATTCTGAACGAATCACCTAATTTGAAAAAACTAGAATTTGAAAACGCATTTTGCGCTTCGGCAAACATTTTGCCCATATCCTCATTGATTAGATCATTCATCGTCCATTGCATTCCTAAAATTTTGTCAGTTAATGAAAATCTGGCATCCTTCAATAATGGCTCTTCAGCAACTTCCTCCTCATCTTGAAACGAGTCAGCATAGCGTTTTATCGCAACCACAATCGTATTGAGGTGAACAGGGTTTCCCAACTGTTTTTCAACCCCAGGCTGAATTTTCACGGCTAGGGCAGTATAGTTGATTACATCCATCTTCATGCAGTCATGGATTGACCTGTTTCTGGTGATTATTTCACGAACAGCCTCAGGAACAGACATGCCAACGGTTCTCATGATAGGTACATATAATGTCATACATATTAATATATTGTAATATTACCTATGACTAAGAAATAAACTATATATAATGTCATATATATGACATTATTAGGTGAAATATTACAAATGTTCCATGACGACGAATTCAATAGTCTCTTCAAGCAGATGTCTAATTCATTCATGAATTTAGATGATGTCTTTGAGATGCTAAAGAATGCAGGCAATGTGACAGGCCCAGTTTTTTATGGTTATACAATGACCACTGGTCCTGATGGCAAGCCTGTAGTAAATGAATATGGAAATGTCAAGCCAGACATGCTTCCTACAGAAGAGAAAAGAGAACCACTCATAGACACCCTAGTTGACGAGAAAGAAAAGACACTCAAAATTGTTGCAGAAATGCCAGGTGTCGAGAAAAGTGATGTCAACGTTGTTGTCGGAGCCGATAAGGTGATTCACATTGACGCAGAGCGTGGTGAGAAAAAATACCATGTCAAAGTGCCAATCAATCACAAGGTTGAATCAGGCTCCCCCAAAGCGACATACAAAAATGGGATACTTGAACTGGTGTTCAAACTAGAGGACGAAAAATCAAACGGTACAACCGTCAACGTACTCTAATCTCTTTTTTTTCTATTCTAAAAATAATCAAAAGTATCAATGAATCATGACAAGATCATATAATGATTACACAACAATTACAGAGTTCAATGAGTCTATCAACACAAGAGCGAAGTAGAGCAGCAAAGCTAGGTCACACAAGACGACAACTTGCAGCTGCAAGAAGAAGTCTAGCATCTTCAAAAGGCTGGCTAAAACGAAAACACTGATAGGAAAACTAAGCTCTTAGATAATTGGATCGTAGACATGAGCAAAGTTGGTGTTTTTCATGCCTAAAAATCACTGATTTTGGGTAAAATTACGCATGCATTGAAGAGCTTGATCTTTGTTATGTGATAACATCTCTTTCTGACAGCTGGGGCAAACTTCTGATTTCTCTATTCTTTGATTAAAGTATCTTCGAAAAATTTGATTTTTCTCAATTTTTTCATTAATCGTATCCAGCATAATTTGATAATTATTTTTCAAACTTTTTTCCAAATTATCAGATTTTAGTCTATTTTCATACATCTCTTTCAAATCTCGTAACTCACTTAATTTATTGCCCATGATCTATCACCTTGTTTTTCTAGAATAATAAATTGATGATTTTACGTATTAATTCTGTTTATGTTTTTGAAAACATTCGTTACAATAAACAGGTCTTGCATCTTTTGGTTTGAATGGTATCTCACATTCATTTCCACAATCTGCACAGGTTGCTTTGTGCATTTCTCGTGGTCTTCTCTCAAACCTTCCACCTCTGTCATTTCTGCCACCATATCTGGAACCTCTATCTCGGCCACCAAATCCGCCGCTTGATCTGGCAGGTTTATGATTTTGAAAACATTCGTCACAATAGACAGGTTTGTCTTGTCTTGGTTCAAATGGAACTTGACAATCTTTTCCACAATCTCCACACTTTGCATCGTGCATTTCTCGTGGTCTTCTCTCAAACGGCATTTTCTTCTAATTACCGACTTTTCTCCCCTTAATTATACTAAGGGATCTGGCTCGTTCTACATACTTCAACCATCTATTATTCCAACTGCCCTAACTGGAGCACCAGTCGCGTTTTCTAATTTCATAGGGAGTACGGCAAGCTGAAACTTCCAAGATTTGATCTTATCCAGATTAGCCAAATTTTCCACAATAAGCACGTCGTTCTTTGCAAAAAGATGATGAATCAAAAATCGTTTCTCTTTTCCAAGATCAATACTTGGTGAGTCAATTCCAACTAGGTTGGTTTTTTTGGAAATGAGGTACTTTGCAGCTGTAACCGAAAGACCAGGATTATTTACAAAGTAAGAATCATTTTTTATCATTTTTTGCCAACCAGTCCAAAAAACGATAGTAGACTCGTTTGGAATTTTTCCATGCTTCTTTTCAAATTTTTGGATGTCAGTTTTTGTTATTGCCTGATCTCTCCGTTTTCTTATTTTTATTAAAATTGCATTTATGATCAATCTTTTGAGGGAAATTTCATGGATCTTTTTTCCCTTTTCTAGAAAGTGATATGGGGCATCAAGATGTGTTCCTGTGTGTGAGCTAAGAAACAAAAGTTCCAGATTATATCCATCATCCTTGATATTTTCCCATTGGATGAAGATTGGCTGTGGAGAGCCTGGGAAGGTAGGAATTTTTTCCGAGACAGGCAACGTAAGATCGATGAATTTCAATGTCATAATTCTTGTTTACTTTTTAATTAAAAGTTAAATATTGTTTTGTACAGTTTTTTATGTGCCAACCGCATATATCCTCATAAATTCTGATTTAGGAACTGACGCATCAATTATTGAATATTTGAACAAGACTTTGTCTGAGGAAAAGGACATTCAATTTGAAGTTCATGGGGTTTATGGTGTGTATGACATTATAGTAAAATTAACTTCAGAAAATGGAGAAACCTTGAGAGGAATAATTACCAACAAAGTCAGAAAGATTGACCATGTTCAATCAACATTGACAATGATGGTAATAGATGAACAGGACAAATAATAGATCAGACACCTAAATTCATTATATATCCGTAAATGATCAATGATTTATTGAGTAAAAATCCGGAGCAAGTAAATTCTAAAATTGAAAATATACTTGAGCAAAACCTCCTAAACATAATTTATTATGAAAATTCTTTTGCAAAAGCTAGATTTCTAACAAAAACAATAGAAAAATGGGATATTCCAACATTTTATCTTGATTTTGATTTACTTTATTCCGGCTATGTGAAGGCAAACATGGTTCCTACACTCAAAAATGTTACATTGTTGTGGCCTAACAGTGAAAATTTACGTGAAAATCTTGAATCTGTAATAGAAAAAATTTCAATGACAAAATCTGTTGTAGTTATTGATTCATTGAACGGATTTTTTAACATACTAGAAGATGATGATGCTGGCATGTTGATTAATTCATTTATTATGATGCTGGCTTCATCTGCAAAAAACACCAAGTCTATAATTCTTGTTGGGAGCCTTTCAAAACTAAATGAGGAAAATGAGTTTGTATTACATTCCAGCGGAAGACATGTAATAGACAATAAACATATGGAAAAAATTCAGCTGGTAGAATCCAACGGCTTGCTAAAGATCAATATATTGAATTTTGATAACTCAACCAAAAGCAGTTTCACAGCCTGATTCTATATTTCTAGAATGAACTAATCAGCGATCAAAATTTGCTAACGCCGTTATAATCAACCATTTTTGAGGTAATTATATTAAGCTCAATTTGTAAGAAAAAATACAATGCCAGTAGCAATACTACCAGACATCAGTGAACAAATGTGTATTGGATGCGCACTATGTGTTGAAATTTGCACAACTTTGGGACCTGATGTACTAAGAGTAAAACCAGTTGAAGGCTGGAAACGTGGTAAGGCTTTTGTATTTTATCCAGAAAGATGCATCTCTGATGGTGCATGTATAGGAGTTTGCCCAACAAAGGCAATCTTTTGGATGAGACCAATGGACTTTACTGTAGGTCAACCAGTTCCACTGTACAAAAACTCAGTCTTCGTAAAAGGTTGGACTGAATTAATCGACTAAACCAACCATTTCATTTCTTTTTCTTATCTAATTTTATATTGTTAAAACATGTATTTTTTGTATGACAAAAATCGGTGATGCTAAACGAAAACTTCACGGTATGATTACTGGAAAACCTGATAATTTTTCATGGTTGATTCCAGAAAAATTGGCTGGTAGTGCAATTCCTACATCATTTGATGAAATTAAATGGGTACTTGATGAAGGTGTAAAATCAATTGTAACAATTAGAGAAGAGCCTCTTGATGATGATTGGATTAAAAACGTAAACTATCTACATGTAATGTCCAATGACATGGGGGTTCCTCAATTTGATGACTTGACTAATGCTGTTGATTTTATTCATAATAGATTAAATGATAAAGAGCCTGTCATGGTTCATTGTCTTGCTGGTTTGGGAAGAACTGGAACAATACTAGCTTGTTATCTCATAAAATACCAAAAAATGTCTGCTGATGATGCGATACAAAAAGTGCGCGAAGAAAGGCCAGGTTCTATTCAATCATTCTCACAAGAGGAAATAATTTTCCAGTTTGAAAAATCTCTTTAAGGCTATTCTGGAACTGATTCAGTAACAAGTTTTCCATCAACTATTTTGATATGAAGAAACTTCTCATCTTTGAAGACAAGTGTTATTCCACCATCTTTGTCAGGATCTTGTACCTCAACCAAATCTTGCATTCTTATTCCATCAAACTTTGCCATATGATCACTCGGGAATTGAAATGGTGTTTAACTTACCATCTTCTATCTTTACAAACAAAAATCTATTATCCTTAAAAATTAGAGTAACTCCTCCTTCCTTATCAGGCTCTTCTACTTCCAAAATAGGCTGTCCCAACAAACCATCATACTTTGCCATAATTATTCAAAAATCTAGCATCATTAATTAATGTTAATTTCAATTTCTTCGGAATGAATTTTCTCATTATCTCCCTGAATCCATGCATGTGTATGCCAAGAAGCAGAAACAGATGCGCTGATTTTATGAACCCCTTTTCCCAATTCAGACGCACTGAACATGATTTGTTCATCAAAATCAAATAATTCTTGCTGAACCTCCTCTTCAGTTAATCTGATAAATGGCTCGAAATTTTTTGCTACCTGAACCCAAATTCTTTTCTCCTTCATTGGGTTTACAAGCTTTGGATTTCGTGTCCAAAAAATTGATGCCTTTCGATAAGTGTCTATTTCTCTTCCAGGACTGTGTTTTCTTATTCCGCCTGTAACAAGCTTAATGCCATATTTCAGTTTGAATTGATTATCGTTCTTGACATAAGACTCGGTCCAATTTTTCTCGTTAAACTGATTACGCAGATCTCCAGTCAATGAGAACTTTACGTTTATCTTGATATTTTCATCAGCTGCATAGGCATCTTTGTCTTTCACCAATACTAAATTCGAAATCGTTGAAGTCATTACTACTGATAATGATTTATAACCACAATAAGTTCTTTTTTGATTACATGGATATTGAAGTAATGGAATCAAGCAAAAATGAAGTGAATCTTTCAATAAAAGGTGGAGATTTGGGCGTATTGTATATTGTACAAAATGAGCTACTTAGTGATCCTAAAACAGAATACGCTGGAGTCATAACTCGACATCCCCTTACAAATGAATTATGGATGAGAGTTGCTTCTACCAATCCAATCAAAGATATATTGAAAGCCACAGATTCCGCAATTGCAGAGGTAAACAAGTTAAAAAAACTGCTTACTAAGAAAGGGTAATCCTATGGGGGAACCCGAAGAAGATCCTGATTTTATCATATATGATGAAGATGACATGAACGAAGCAAATGCACTAAAATCAACTATAAAGATTGACTGTGAAAAATGTCATGGCAAAGAAGGAGTTTGGTGGAGTTTTCAGACTCGTAGTGCTGATGAACCTGAAACACGGTTTTACAAATGTACTAAATGTAATTACACCTGGCGTGATTACACATAACGTTTAATTTTGATATTACAATTAATTCATTAAATTGGAATTTTCAGCTAAGACAAATACATCTGATGAATGGAAAGCGGTAATTTCATCGATCACAACTTTGGTTGAAGAAGCAACATTTGAAGCAACTGTAGAAGGGATCACGTTTCGAGGAATGGATCCTTCTCATGTCGCACTCATAGACATTTCTTGGCCCAACTCCGCTTTTGAAAAATACAACTGTGATAGTGACATAAAATTTGGAGTTCGGGTAGATGAATTTTCTAAGGTAATCAAAAGAGCAGAAAAAAATGAAAGTATTGAGATTAGTATATCTGATGATAGTATGTTACAGATTTTGATAGGGAAAAATAAAAAATGGAGTATGAGATTAATTGAAGGTTCAGCTTCAGACACACCTCTTCCAAAAATTTCTTATGATTCTAAAATTAGTCTGTCTTCCAGCACATTCGATAAAATATTGGGCGACATTGATGTGGTCTCGGATTATCTGTTTATAAAAACAGCAACAAATAACGCAGAATTTTCTGGAAAGGGGGATTCTGGAGAGGCTGTCATAAGTTTTGAAAAAGGTATGGAGGGATTAGAGGAAATTACCGTAAACCAAGAATGTACGGGTACGTACAGCCTAGAATATCTTAATCCAATTGTGAAGGCAATGGGTAGCACATCTGATTCCATAATATGTGAATTTTCTAGCGGAAAACCGCTTCGTATTGAATTCAAGGTATCCAATATTGGCAGAATTCATTTCTATCTGGCACCACGGGTAGAAAGTTAACGAATTTATTGATTGACTAAAATAGGTATGATACTTTGAGACTAGTCTTAAAATTTGGCGGAACATCGCTTTCATCTCCAAATCACATACGAAATGTTGCAAAAATAGTTGCTTCATTTTCAAAGGATAATGAGATTGTTGTGGTATGCTCAGCAGTTGATGGTACAACTGATGATCTTCTTACAATTTCAAGATTGATTGAAGAGAAAAAGAAGGATGATGTTACCAAGGCGCTGAACAATATAATCAAAAAACACAAACAGTTTGCTAATCAGACAGTAAAAAATTCTGCAATCAGAAAACAATTGATACAAAAACTAAACACAGATGTTTCAGAATTGAAGGAGTTGGTTCGTGGTCTTACACTATTGAAAGAAGTTTCAGCTCGTTCATTAGACTATTTGATTTCATTCGGCGAGAGACTTTCTGACGATTTAGTATCTTTTGCATTACAGGATATCAAGAAAAAATCTACTGCATTAAATGGTAAAGAAGTAGGTATAGTTACTGATTCTAATTTTGGAGAATCCAGACCATTAATGGATACAACCAGAATTCGTATTTCCAAGACATTGGGTTCCTTACTGGCAAAAAAAATAATACCAGTTGTGGGCGGTTTTGCTGGTGCTGATCAACATGGCAACATTACAACATTTGGTAGAGGTGGTTCGGATTATACTGCAACAATAATTGCTTCTTGCATAAATGCAGACGAAATTTGGTTGATGAGTGATGTTGATGGCTTGATGACTGCTGATCCCAAACTTGTTAAAAATGCTAAATTATTGAAAGAGGTTTCATATGCAGAAGCAATAGAGATGGCACAATTTGGTGCAAAACAAATTCATCCAAGAACGTTCGAACCCTTATTCCACAAAAAAATACCTATGAGGATTAGAAGTACGTTTGATGTGAAGAATAGTGGAACGATTGTAACTCCAACACCTTCTGCTGCAACTAAAAAAACTGTCAAATGTGTTTCTGCAATCAGAAATATTGGTTTGATTGATCTAAGCGGCGGAATAATGTTTGCAGCACCAGGTACTGCAGCAAAAATATTCACAACACTAGCAGAGAAAAATGTTAACGTGATGATGGTTTCTTCAAACCCATCAGAGTCAAGTGTATCATTGCTTGTAAAAAGGCCAGATCTTGAAAAGGCTGCAAATGCACTTGAAATGAACTTGCTGGGACAAACAGTCAAAAAAGTTGATGTCACACCAGGAGTTTCAATCATAGCAGTAATTGGCTCAGGCATGAGAGGTACCGTAGGCGTTGCTTCAAAGGTATTTTCTGCGGCTCAAAAAAAGAATGTCAATGTTATCATGATAGCTCAGGGATCCTCAGAACTCAATCTAGCATTTGTTGTTAAGGATTCTGACTGCAAGGCTGTGGTTCAGTCACTACATGATGAATTCAAGCTGGATAAGATCAGATAACATTTGAAAGAGATAAATTATTTACAATCTTGAGCAAGATAATGACAGGAAAATTATACATTGTTGGTGTAGGACCAGGTCATCATGATCATATGACCTTTCGCGCAAAGCAAGTTATTGAAGAAAGCGGAACGATTGTTGGATATTCAACATATGTGAATTTGGTTCAAGATCTGATTGAAGGAAAAGACATTCACAGATATGATATGACACAGGAAGTGGAACGTGCACATCAATGCATAAAGTTAGCCAAGGAAGGTAAGATAGTCTCACTAGTTTCTAGTGGTGATCCTGGAATTTATGGAATGGCGGGATTAATTTTTGAGATACTCGCAGAGTCTGGATGGAATCCAAAGACAGGGCTGAACGTGGAAATCGTACCAGGTGTTTCCGCACTAAATTCCTGTGCATCATTAGTTGGTTCACCACTCATGACAGATTTTGCAGTTGTAAGCATGAGCGATCTTCTTGTTCCATGGGAGATTATCGTTAAACGGGTAGAAGCTGCGGCACAAGGCGATTATGTTATAGTAATTTACAATCCGTCCAGCAAAAAAAGGATACACCAGTTACAGGACACCAGAAAACTTTTACTGAAATATAGATCACCAAACACTCCAGTTGCAATCATCAAAGGCGCTTATCGAGAAACCGAATCAATAACCATGACAGATCTTGAACACATGGAAGAATTTGCAGATAAGCTTGGCATGATAAGTACTGTTATTGTTGGAAATTCTTCTACATACAACTTTAATGATCTAATGATCAACCCAAGAGGCTACAAATCAAAATATAATATTAAAGAACCTAATATTCAGAACTAGTAGCTGTTTTTAATTAAATTCGACAGCTCCTCACTCAAAGACAATTTCTCCCGAATTGGTGATATTATTTTTACTAATGATTCTCCTACAGCTTGCTTTAGATCGGAAGGATGAAGTTTTTTCTGTGCAAAATCAGATTCCATGCTTGCAAAATTATCATAACTAACATTACCGCCAAATTTTTCAGGTCTTTCGATAGATATGGTATCAAATTCATGGAAGATTACGTTCTTTGCGATTTCTAGTACGGGATTGTTTTCAATGCTTCCTTCCTCACAAAATCCCTTCTTAATTTTGGTTCTAATCTCATCATCTGAGTTATGAATGAAGACTCCGGCGTTAGGATCTGACTTGCTCATCTTTGCCACTTCACCATCAGATTTTACTTCTGCAGGTTTGGTTAGTCCAGGAAGTAACTTGTGATGAACAGCTACTGGAACCTTCCATTTCATTTTTGGAAATACATCCTTAACCAACATGTGAATTTTTCTCTGGTCCATTCCTGCATGCACAATGTCCAGATCAAGCGAATGAATGTCTGCTGCTTGCATCGCAGGATAAAGAAGTTTTGCAAGATCAATTTTTTCATCATTTTCTGATCTCCCCATTATGGTAAGAGTTCTCATGGTTCTTGCCAGGGACATGTGTTTTGCAATCTGTACCAGTTCCGACCAGTATTCCT
>CAZDAA010000017.1:0-10820 GCA_964503555.1 uncultured Candidatus Nitrosopelagicus sp. | reverse complement strand
TGTTTTCCCACTTTGTCCTATGTATAAAACTATTTTTTTCTAATCTTTCCAGCTAAAAGAATAGGTACTTCCGTAGGTCTTTTTGCTACTGGTATATTGGCTTTGGAAAACATTGCTATCTTGGATTCCGCTGAACCATAATTTCCCATAATAATTGCACCCGCATGTCCCATGCGTTTTTCCCTTGGCGCTTTCCTGCCAGCTATATATGCAACTATAGGTTTTTTGAATTCAAGATCTATAATGTGCTGAGCCAAAGTTTCTTCAGCCTCGCCACCTATTTCACCAACTATGACAATCCCATCAAGCTCAGATTCATCCTTGATCATATCAAAAGCATCAATCATTCTTGTTCCATTGATAGGATCTCCACCTATTCCAAGTGTAAAAATTTGACCAAAGCCTGAGGTTGTTAGACTGTTAGAGATTTCATAAAGTAATGTACCACTTTTTGATAAAACTGCAATATTGCCTTCTGCAAATGGACTTGCCGGCATTATTCCAATTTTGATGAGATTTGGGATAATTATGCCTGGAGTATTTGGTCCAACCATAATAGCATTATTCTGTTTAGCGATTTCAATAGCCTGCATAGCATCACGAACTGGTACATGTTCCGGAATAGCCACAAGAAGTTTAATTCCTGCTTCAAATGCCTCCTTTGCAGCATCCAAAAAGAATTTTGCAGGAACAAAAACAATAGAGATTTTTGCTCCAGTCGCACTAACAGATTCCTTGACGGTTTCATAAATCGGAACACCTTCAAATTTTTGACCACCTTTTCCAGGTGTTACACCAGCAACAATGTTTGTACCATATTCTAACATTAACTTTGTATGTACAGATCCAAACTTACCAGTTATACCTTGTACTATAACAGGTTGTTTTTCATAAGTACCATCTTTATTTTTATCACCCTTTAACAATTCAAAAATATCAGCCAGTTTTTGTCACCTCCATAACAACTCCGTTAATTGCCTGTTCAACGGAATCAAACATTTTCGTTTTTGTATCTTTTAACATGATTTTTGATTTGTCCGCTTCTGCTCCCATCAATCTTGCATAAACTGGTAGGTCAATCAAATTATTATCATATGCCTTGATAAATGCCGATGCAACTATTGTTGTTTTAACAATTCCACCATAAAGATTTACTAGTATCGCTTTCACTTTTTTCATTTTACTAATCAAGGTTAAAGCTTCATAAACCGATTCTTCAGTTGCACCACCACCAACATCAAGGAAGCATGCAGGTTTTCCACCATTATCAGATAACATATCAAAGGTAGACATAACTAATCCTGCACCATTTCCAACCACTGCAATATTGCCTTCTAATTCTACTAGGGAGAACCCACTTTTTTCTGCTTTTGCCTCTAACTCTGTCTGTTCCCTATACTTTAACAATTCATCATGTCTGAAGTTAGAATTATCATCAGTCATTATTTTTCCATCAAGCGCTAATAAGGAACCATCTTTGAGCACTACAAGTGGATTTATTTCTGTCAATTCTGCTTCCTTTTCTATAGTTAATTTTGATAATTTTTGTAATATATCTACAAAATGTGTACTTGTTGCTCCATCAAATCCAATTTCTTTTGCAACCTCCATCGCAATTTTTTTTGAAACCTCTCCCAAACCAACCTCTCGTATAATTTGATTTTTGACTGACTCAATTTCAACTCCTCCTTCGGCAGAAGCAATTATCGTATAACATCTTTTACTTCTATTAAGAAATAATGATAGATAGATTTCTTTTTCATATTCCGACATTTTTTCAAGCAGAATTGCACGAGTCTTTTCGCCTTTGATGCTCATGTTTAGAACCTGAGGATAGTTTAACTCAAATTCATCTTCATTATGGCATTTTTGAATTCCACCAGCTTTTCCACGTCCACCAACAGGAACTTGTGCCTTTATCACGAATGGATATCCAATCTTTTTGGCATCCTTTCTTCCTTTTTCAATGTCAGTAGAAGAGATGCTATCTGGTATATTGATATTATACTCTTTGAATAATTCCTTGGCTTGATATTCTAATAATCGCACAAAAAATGATGATTATTTCAGTTTATAATCGTAAGTGTCCATATTAGCTCAATTCCTTTTCCAACAGATCAACAGTTTCCAAGAACAAATCCTTACTTTTTCTTAAAAGCCTATCTGGAAATTCCTCTAATGTGAATACAAGTTGCTGACTAACTGTTGGGACGATTATTCCCCCAGATATAATCAATTGTTCGATGACATAGTTCTTCGTTAAACTGCAAATCACTTCTTCATAAGATCCTTCCTCCTCCTCCATGGTTTGACGATATAGAATAATGGGCGTACCTGTTTTTTCTACGATAACTGAACCCTTTTTCAAAAGATCAGTTAAATGATGAATTGACCAAGTATCAAGGCTTATCTGCTTGACCATGCTTACATTATACATTTTTTGTATATATGGTGATTGTTTACCTATACATCAACTAGAAGTTATTAGTTTTTGATACGTTTTTGACTCCTTTTGTATGTAAATATTCAGCTAGAATAAAAATAAAAGAGACATGCTCAGAACATAATAATGAATGAATTAGTTGCTGTTCTTTGTGTTGCATTTCTTGCCGGTGGCTGGATTATTTTTATGATTGGTAGAAAAAAACGACAAAAAAATACATCTTGAGAAAATCTAATCCATAATACGATAGTTATTCTACTGCGATTTTGATTTTTTGCCCATCAATATCATCATCTTTGTATTCTTTGCAAGTTTTAGTAAAATTGACCTGCTTAACTCTGACTAAAAATGCAAGTTCTTCAGTCTTATCTTTCAGCATATCCAATGATTCCTGTTCCAAATCTAAAATTGATGCTATGTTTAGCATATCTGTTGGATTGTAACCCCTTTCTTTTCTAAGAGATTGTAATCTTCTAGCTAAATCCTTTAACAGTCCTTTTGACATCAACTCCTCGTTTCTTACAGTAGATATTATACCTATGAGATTGTCTCTCTTAAAAAATGCAAAGCCTTCTTGAACGTCAAAATCTATGATAAAGTCATCAGTATCTAGAGAAATTTTATTACCATTGATGTCAAATGTAAAAGTACCATTTCTATCCAAACTTTCAATTATTTTTTCTGCATCAGTTTCAGCAAAAATTTCTAACAATTTTCCCAAATCCTGCTTTGCTTTAGGACCAATTGCCTTACGCTGCAGGTCCACTTTTGGTACAATAGGAATACCAGCTTTTTTCATTTCCAGTAATTCTGCCAATCCAGTATGATGCTCTAATTCAATAATATCACAAGTATGTACATTCAGTTGAGTATGCAGTAGATCAGATAACAACTCCATTTTCTCCCGTTCTCCTTGTTCAACACATATGATTGCCCGGTTTAATGGCCACCTTCTCTTCAACTTTCCTTTCATTCGTGCTGCAGCACAAACAGAAACGGCATCATTCATCATATCAAACGATTCCTCAATTTTTTCATCAACAAGTGACTTGTCTGCCTTTGGCCAATTTTCTAAAAGTATTGATTTTTCATTTCCAAATGTTGTAAGATACAGGTATTCACTGGTGAATGGGGAAAATGGATGTAATAATACGTCTAACTGTTTTAACGCATTAGCTATAATTGCATATATTGCAAATCTTCTATTTTTTTTAGATTCGTTATCATCCCAAAGTTCTGGTTTTGTAATTGGGATGTAAATCTGGCTTAATGAATTAATTAGAAAATCTTCTATCGCCTTTGCTGATTCATGAAACTTACATTTTTTGTTTAATTCTGTACAACTATCAATTGTTTTTTGAAGTTTTGAAAGTAACCAAGTATCAGTTGGACCCAACAGTCCTTTTTCCTTTGCCCAAGATACAGTTGTTTGATTTATGTCAAATGTGTCATATTGACTATTTTGTTTAAAATACAAATGGATATGAAATAGAGTACTCAGAATTTGGTATGGTCTAGACATTAACTCCTTTACACTAAAATTCAAAGTTTCTATTGGACTAGATTTCCACATAAAGTAAAATCTTACAAGATCAACAGGATATTCAGTTAATAGATCAGACGCGTCAAGAACATTTCCAGTACTCTTACTCATTTTATTACCTTTTTCGTCAAGAACATGCCCTTGAAATAGAAATGATTCGTAGGGTGCAGTATCTTTGTTGTTTAGAATAACATTTTCGATTAATAGTGTGTATGCCCATCCACGTGTTTGGTCAATACCCTCTGTGAAAAATGGTGCAGGGATTTTTTTTTCATATTCATCATCACTTAATGAAGCAAAAGGTGCAACACCGCTATTATGCCATGTATCCAACACAAATTCTTCCCGTTGCATTTTTGAATTACATTTTTTACATTTTATTGAAATTCTATCTATCCAAGGTCTGTGTAATTCAAAATCAGGTCCGTCAGGAAGGTCATCTGATGCATCGACGATTTCCTTTCTTGAAAAGAGTCTTTCTATATTTCCACATTCACTACATTTCCATATTGGTAATGGGCATCCCCAAAACCTTTCTCTTGAAATACACCATGGATGTTTCTCTTTGATAATCTCTAAAAATCTATTTTTTGGTTGATCAAAAAAATACTCAACTTTTTGTGCAGCATTAATCGCTTTGTCGTCCAGCCTGTCAAGCATGTAAAAATATTCTCTTCTTGCAAGCCAAACTAGTTTATGCTTGGAACGCCAGCATAGTGGATATTTGTGCTTAATTTTACCAATTTTTACTAAAGCATTTTTTTCTTTCACATCCTGAACAATTTTTTCATCTGCATCACGTACGAACATTCCAGCATACACACCAGCTTCATCTGTAAATTTTACCTCATCGTCAATAGGAGAAAATATCTCAACTTTGCGTTTCATCGCAATGTTATAATCATCTTCACCATTAGCTGGTGAAAGATGTACAATTCCTGTACCAGTATTGACATCAACAAATTTTTCAGCAACTGCAATGTGATAGTTTTCTTGCTTTGACATTTTTTCTAATGCAGAAATATTATCTAGTAATGGATGAATGTATTTTTTGCCTTCAAAATCAGCACCACTCACCGTTTTCAATGTTTTATAATCTTCTACTTTAATTTCTTTCATAAATTCTTCAAGACGTGTCTTACCAATTATCCATACTTCATTATTGGTTTCTACGTAAACGTATTCTTGATCAGGATTAAATCCAACCATTGCATCTGTTACAAGTGTAAATGGCATTGTAGTCCAGACAATAAAATATGCATTCTCATCTTGTAATTTCACTTTGTAGTATAAGGAAGGATCTTGAACTATCTCATAGCCTTGGTTAACTTCAGAATGGCTTAGTGAAGTTTGACAGCTTGGACAGTAAGCGACTACTCTGTATCCTTCTGTTAGTATATTATTTTCATGAGCAGATTTTAGTAGTTTCCATTCTCTTTCAATATATTCATTCTTGTATGTCCAGTATGCATTTTCTTGATTAAATGACATCCCAAGTTTTTCGTCAACATCAATCCATTTTTGATGAAATTTTGCCACAATTTTTTTACATTGAGCAACTAAATTTTCAACTTGCTCTTGTGTCGTAATCTCACTTTTGCCATTTGTAATTCCAAGTTCTTTTTCAGCCTGTAATTCGACTGGAAGACCTTGTGTATCCCAACCCGCATTAAAAACTACATTTTTTCCATTTAATGTGTTAAATCTATACCATAAATCTTTGAAGACACGACCTCTAAGATGACCTGCATGAGGTTCACCGTTTAGTGTAGGAGGTCCTTCGATGAACATGATTTTATCCATCTTATCTGGCGAATCATCTATCAATTTTTTTAAATCTACTTTTGAAAGATAATTTTTAGTGGTTTGTTCAATCTCTTTCAGATTAAACTCATTAGATAATTCCATATCCGTTCTCATTTGTTGAGAATAGGTACATCTTTTTCATCATTTGCTCTTTCAGGATCCATTGGTTCAAGATGAGCATCATCACGATGCATGAAACTGTGAGCTTGATTCTCTTTTCCTCTACAGAACTGATTGTGGACATTGATTGCAATCTTCAACGTATCTTCATTTTCATGAAATTCACGTTTACCACACTTTTCACAGACAAATTCTGGCATATGTTTCACTATTTTCTAATGTATTTATTTTATTCCTATACCTAGATAGAGTATGCCAGAACCTAATTTTGCTGCATTTGGATTATGGTCATGTCTTACCATAGCTGTTATAGTAGTTACTGGTTTGGTATACAGAATTTACAGGAAAAATAGAAATGAAAACGTTACATCTTGAGAAACATGGCCTGAGAGGTCTTGCGATAGCTGAAAGTTTTTTGCAAAATTCAAAAAAATCAATTCTTGCAGGTCTTGTTACAACATCAGATTTCATTATTGACGGATTTATTTTTGGACACTCCACGGTTGGTGGTGACGATGCAACGGATACAATATTATCCATGTACACAAAACTGAATCGATCAGATATCAATTTTATATTAATTTCAGGAATCGTGATATCACTCTACAACATAATAGATATAAAAAAAATATCGCAAAAAACTGAATTACCAGTTATAGGTGTGACATACAACGATTCAGATTCTATTCAAGATGCAATCAAACATCACTTTCCTAATTCATACAAATCAAAACTTGATCAATATTCTAAATTAGATTCACGTAATGAAATTACTCTGCACACATCATACAATTTGTATATACGGAATGAGGGCTGTACTGTTCTGGAAGCAAAACAATTACTTGATAAACTTACATTACAAGGTTCGTTCCCAGAACCGTTAAGAATTGCACAGTTACTAGCAAAAACTCTTCTAAGATCTAAATTTTAGTTTACTTCTCGCACGCGTTCTTAATTTTGTTTTGCAGCAAGGACATCTACTGTCAGGTGTAGAAAAATATGCAGCACAAAAAGTACATCTTTTGTAACCAACTGAATATCTTGGTTGTTTAGATGCAATTCTTACTCTTAATTGATCACAAATCCCCCTGCATATGATACCCATGATGGAACTAGTATTTTGTAGTGATTAATATTCTTAGTCTTTTGTTCTAGATATTTTTTCTATGTATGCTAAAACCCCAGTATAGTCTAATTCTCCAAATCCTGCGGCTAATGCATCGTCATAAATTTTATTTGCACGCTCAGTAATAGGCAGAACTGCATCAAAATCTTTTGCAGTCTTAGCAATTATGTCCAGATCCTTTTTCAGATTTTTTAGAGTGAAAGTTGGTTCATATTCATTCTTTATCATTTTGTAAGCTTTCTTTTCAGACATTCCAGTACCAAAATATGTAGAGTTTAAAATTTCTAGGAATTTTTCTGGTTCAATTCCAGCCTTTTTCATGAGTATAATACCTTCGGATAATGATAATGCTAATAATGAAATTTGCATATTCATTGCAAGTTTTATGGTATGTGCACTACCTGATTCCCCCAGGAAAAATATTTTATTAGCAATTGTTTTGAAAATTTTCTGATGTGTTTCAAATAATTCCTTATCACCAGATGCCATCAGCACCAACCCACCATTGATAGCTACGTTTGGTCCACCCATTACAGGTATTTCCAGTGATTTTATTTTCATTGTATGAAGTTTTTTTGATATTTCTTGCGCACCTGTTGGGTTAATTGTTGACATATCTGCAACAGACAGATCTGTATACTTCCCTGAAGTTATTCCATCGTTTCCAAACAATACTTCCTTTACAGCATCTGCATCTTTCACACAAGTGATAACTAGATCAGAAGATTCAGCTATGTGTTTAGGTAAATCAAATATTGTGGCGCCATTCTCCGCTAGTTTTTTTGTTTTTGATTTGGTTCTATTGTATACATTAAGATCATATCCAGATTCAAGCAGATGAAGTCCAACTGCCTCACCCAACATTCCTGTTCCGATCAGACCAACCTTTGTCATAAAACTTGATTGTGATTAAATTATGTATATTCTTTGATCACATAGATCGATATTCTATTTTACAATAAGATAAAATCCTGTAAATTCTCAGTATTCATATCATATAATATCTTCAGCAAACTGTTGGGTAGCATAAAGGATGTACTTTTAAAATCGATGAGAGATAACCCAGAGATTATCAAAAAAATGCAAAACGAAGAATCTGATGAAACGATAAAGGCTATACTCAAAATGATTCTTGATGAAGCGCAAAAGGATCCTGAATATTCAGGTGTAACCCATTAATTATAATAACTGAAAATATTCCAGACATCAAAGTGTATTATGATGATAGGCAATAGGATTGTTTCATTTTTTGTTTTGATGGCTATTTTTTCTGCAGTTTTTGCGATTAGTGCAGAAACTACTCTTCCAGAGGAGGAGGTAGAGATGATTATGGAGGAATTTGAATCGATGGTTGAAGGAATAGACGCATTTGGCATCTTTGTTCATAATACAGCGCTCTCTTTACCCATGTTTATTCCTGGATTTGGTATCATTTGGGGCATGTTTTCGGCATTTTCTACTGGAATCGCATTCGCTGCAATCAAAAGCGTGAATCCACTTGTAGAACAAATTCCAGCATTGAGTATCTTATTCATGACGCCATTTGGATTGATGGAGGTTGCAGCATACTCAATCGCAATGTCAAGGAGTTACATATTCATCCATAAAATTGTCAAGAGAGTATCAATTCGAAATGATATACGTGTAACACTTATTGAAATAATAATTCTACTTGGTCTGTTATTTACTGGAGCCTATGTTGAGTGGTATATGATTGAAATGTCGTCTCAAATGTAATTATTCTATGAGTTTTGTAGTGTGACGGTAAAGATCGTAAAGTTTCTTGCCATCTAACTCATTATTGATCTCGTTTCCAGTTTCATGAAAGTATCTACGCTCAATTATTTTTAATTTGTCAGCGACATCATGATTTTTTGATCTTCTTTTAAGATCATTATACTCAGCAACTAATTTTTTGAGTTCAGAGTTCTTCATATCATGCTCTAGTTCTAGTTGCAAGCTCCAAAGTCTGATCAATCAGTGTTTGAAGCCGAGTCTTTACATCATCGTTCACTATTTCACCGTTTTCTATCGTATCTGCGGTAACAAAGACAGCTTTTGGGTTTGTAATCACTTTGAAATATGACATAAGTTGTGTCAGTAGGGTTTGAACATCTGTAAAACCAATATTACCTGAAGCCAAAACGACTAAACCTGCAGTTTTTCCCTCTGTTTTTCGATAATCAATATACTCAAATAGATTTTTCAACGCAGAACTGAAAAACGAGTTATAGATCGGTGTTCCTACAAACCAAACATCAGCTTCTGTGATATCTTTGATTGCCTGCTTTGTAGTTTCGTTGTGATTTCCATCACCAGTATAGTAATCAATTCCACCTTCTGCCAGGTTAATGAATTTTACATCCGAATTATTTTCTTTGATATGATCAGAAACAAATTTCATTAAAACTTGAGTTTTTCCATTTTTTCTTGGACTACCTGAAATTATTACAATTTTGCTCATTTCCATCTTGTATAAATATGGGTATTTGTTAGTTTTTGTATGGGAGAACATGGTGATATGGGGCAACTTCACGAGGAAATTCATCAATTAGAAGACGAATTCCGAAGCCTAGAGTTCAACAGACCTTATGAAACTGAGAAACTACGTGCATTGGCTACTGAAATTTATGAAAAGAAAGTTAAACTAGCCGAGTCTGAATTACAGTTTTAAAACCAACATCAACACTTTTTCATTCATCTCGTATCCGTTTTATGATCAAAAACGCAACTATAACCCCAACTATAGATCCAATTATTATGAATTCGGTGAAAAATGAATCATTCATTGATATTATTATGATAGATGGATAATAAACTATTTTTTATTTCAATTTCCTGACTAATTATCGAATTATTTTTATTTTTAATAATAAAAAATATCAAAAATAAAATTATAACGTATAAAGCTTGCATTGCAACCAAAATAAGCACGATCGCAAAAAATGATCGTGTTTATGTATTAGCTGGATCTAGCAAAGCTAGACATGGATCAAGATTGATCACAGTGCTCCCCTATACGGTGACTTTCTTGATTCATGTATGTTAAGCTAATCTACTTTATTAGTGAATCGTACGAAATTCGCAACAGGAAAATTTTATGTCATGAACTGATCAGAAAATATTGAAACATGCTTATTAGTTATGTTGTAAACCGTTGACGATCATTTTCTTTCTTCAGCTTCCAACGTCCACATCTCATTACCTAATCGTGACGCAGAAAATTCCAAGTGACCAATAATTCTTTCTCCTCTCCTAATTACACCGAACTCTGATTTTTTTTTCTTGAATATTTTGTCCTTTGGCTTGTAACCACCTTCGATCACTTTAGCTTTGAAACGTTTGCTGGCCTTTACAATGATACTTCTAGCAACTTTTACGTCGCCTATCCACGAAAACATCTCAAAGGCTCCAAAATTTTTAGTTTTTATTTCAGAATTGTATGTTCTAGCTTCAAACTTCAAATTATTTTTCTTTGCTTGCTCGTTCATCCATTCAATTGCACGCTCGGCAAATTTTGTTTCTATGCCAAATGTTTCAGATTCTCGCATGTATATTATCTAAGACTTAATTGTACATGAATGTTATTAGAAAAAATTGCCACCTGAAGACAGCGAAAAAAACTGTCTTCAAAGGCTAAATAGGGTTTGTTCTTGGACCTTCATCTAGAATCTGTCCGGCGTTACCCTCAACACGCTTACTATAGTTACGTGAATGTAGTATATACATCCGATCTAAGAATTCTATATAGATTTTATATATAACCTCAGAATTTTAGCCTC
>CAZDAA010000016.1:0-11074 GCA_964503555.1 uncultured Candidatus Nitrosopelagicus sp. | reverse complement strand
TCATGAACAAGACTAGAGAAGATGCCGTTATCATCCAAGCTGTATCACCTGTATCTATCAGACAATACATATCTGGAACGCCATCGTCATCTGTATCATGCCAACATTCGTTGGGATTTCCAGTATAGATTCCGGCGCCGCCATCAGGGTCTCCGACAATATACCCATCCATACCATCGGTAATCTGTTGGGCATATGCCTGAGACATTGCTCCTGTCGCGGTAATTGCGACTGCGGCCATAAGTAATAGAGCATACTTATGGTTTTTAGAGTTCATCTTCTTTTTCGGGTCGATGATGTGGATATAAACATAAAGTTGGATTAATGATAAATGAAGTCATTTACTAAAGATATTTAAATTAAGATAGTATCACAAAATTCTAATATTATGTTATATTAGAAATAGGCATGAAAGGTGAACCTTACTGAAGAATACAACAAACAATCTAGCTATATTTCACACATTTAAAACAAAAACTACTCAATTGACTGGTGAGGCTAAAAGACAGAGATATATCATTTCACACCTTGCTTCAGAAGGAGATTCTATTACAAGGACACGTACTGCAATTGCTCAACATATAGCAGAAAAAAATGGTATAATCTGGAAGAATATCTATTCTGGAGTTTTTCGGGATTTAGATGAAGTACTCATTCCATTAAATATTGTGATGGAGGATGGACGATTACCACTCACTCGTGGACCTAAGGCTTTGCAAGAAACAGGCGTTCCATTTTACAAATTAACAATAAAGGGGCTTCTTGTTGCATTAGGCCTATCTGAATTAAAAGATAAAGAGGGTGTATTACAGCAATTTTTGTCAAAATCTGAAATAAAAGAGAATCATTTTAAAGAATCCATAAAAATACTAGCCAAAATTTCACCTTCATTTGCATACTCAATTTTTGAGAAATACATAAGGGCGTATTGTGATGGAAAAGTGAAGGACATTATGCCTTTCAATATTATTGATCTGAAAAAACTATCTGGCCAGACTTTCAAGATTCAAAAGGAGTTATTAGAAGGATTTTCTACTTTATCAAAATCTGATAAAAACACTGTTTTGGATATGTTCGTGGGAAAATAAGTTGTGGTTAATCTATTTAAGGTACTAAATATAGGTGAGAATCATGACTCCTAAATTTTCTGGTGGTGGTGCTGGAGACAAAGACTACAAACAGATTGTTAAAAACGCTCTAGACGGTATCAGACAAGACATTCAAATAGATATTGATCCTAAGGATTTCAACACAATTCTTCTCCATGAAGTTACAAAATGTTTACGAAAATCTTACTATGATAGAGTAGAGCCAGTTAATGTAGAAGAAAGTAATTTAAACCAAGTTTTAGGTGGAGTTTTTCGACAGATGAAATCAAAAGCCACGACAGATAATTACAAAATGAAAGATGGTGTAGAACTAAAAGGACAGGCGGATATGATTGAGAGTGATGTTATTATGATTTTTCGATCTATTGAAGAATTTCCTGAAAGTCCGCTAGCTAGTGATATTTTATATCTAAATGCATGTATGTGGATCTTTGACAAAATTGAAGGTATAATTACATATATCACAAGGGATGGAAAAGAAGATTCGTTTGTAGTAAATAGAAATCAAAAGATGTTTGAAGAGGTTGTCAGGAGAGCTATGGTATTACATGATTTACTAAAGAGGCAAAAAAGTGATGCAAAAGCCAAGCCACCCATAATAGAACCATCAGTGGATTGCAATACTTGTCAATACTACTCTAGATGTTATATCAAAAAGAAGGAAGGTAAACCAATCACCTTTAGAAATCTATTCGGTAGTAAAGATTAGAAAAATAATGTAGGGTGTTTTCTAATTTTTTTTTATGAGGCGTCTGGTGCTTCAGGATGTCCTTTGCCACGGAGTGCAAATGTTACAACTGCCATAGCGATTAAAACTCCTATTGCTGACCCGAATGCTGCCATTGATGCTTCTGCCATTTGTTGATTTTGCCAGCTTCCATCATATATAGTATTGTTAATTTTTCTTATATTTTAACAAATAATCACAATTTCATAATTTTATGATACATTTTAGCCCTGTTTGCTGAAATCAAAAATCAATGTATTCTCTTGTCCTGATGTCAATGAACTAAGATTAAAAAATATCTCAGCGTTTACTCTCCAATTTAATTCATCATTATTTAGTGCCTGCCAAAGCTCAGGAGTATTACCTGTATTTTTGATAGTAAATTTTTCACCAATTATAGATGGTCTTTCATTAAGTATGATAAAATAAGTTGGCGAAGTAATGCCACCTTCTGGTCTTGTACCTATTTCACCCACCTCAATTAATTCATCATCATGGTAAATAGAATATTTGATTAGTTGAAGCATAACTGATTTGAAATTTGGGTTCGTAACCTTAAATTCCACTTTCAAAGTTGCCCGTTTTTCTGAGACTTCTAATATAGAAAGATCGTGTAAATCAATCTCAAGTGGTAAAACTGTTTGTCCCAGATCTGAGGGTGAAGTGAAAAATCCATCTTCACTGACATCGCTGATTACCGAAGTTCCAGTAAATCCAAATAGAAACAAAACTGCTACAAGTGCTACAACCGCAACACCAACAAATATTCTTGGGTTCATATGTCAGTTTTTTTAGTACATTTCTTAAGTGTTAAGATAAAATGCTTATACTACGATAGTTTGATAAAATTATGCAGTATTTTCAAGCTGTCCAAATCGGAAAGCGGGTGGCAAATAAAGCACAAATGGCCTTGTTTGAAATAACTGGTTTTGCTATGTTAACTCTGACAACGAAAAAAATTGATGGAAAATTTTTTCCTGTAGGTGAAGAATCATTTGCTGCAGTAATAAAAACTGAGGATGGTTTTGTAATAATATTAGTAGATGAAGGTGGATTTACGAAAGCACAAACAAAACCGTTAGATGAAGGTGAGGCAAAAAGTGTTTTCCAAAAAGTTTTGGATTCAGGTATAGCTGAATTTTCAGATAATAAAATTAAGATTTGGAATGATGTATACCCAACTGTACAAAATGAATTAAAATAATCAATTAGGTAAGATTATTTCAGTTCCTGTCGATAATCCTTTCATAGCTTTTTCAATGGTTTTGACATCTGATTTGATAATTCTTGTTTTAATTTTGGATCTTTCTATCACCTTCAATGCCACAATATCCATAAGATCATAACCTCCAGCTACAGAATCCTCATGGACCAATAAATTACGAAGATTCTTTAATTCTATTCGTTTGAATTTTTTAGCATTTTTATTTTTGTTTGGGTCTGAATCATATATTCCATCAACATCTGTTGCATTTAGAAATTCTGTAGCATGAACTTTTTCTGCGATAAGTGCAGCAGTTGCATTAGTACTTTGACCTGGATGTAATCCGCCCGTAACAACAATTAACCCACTCTCTACTGCAAGTTTTACTTCGGTTAAATTTGTAGGTGGGTGAGGGTAGGCTTTACCCTTTAGTGCATAAATCAGTAATCGAGCATTAAGTCTTGATATTTCAATTCCAAGTTCATCTAGCGTGGACTCATCAGCCCCAGAAGATCTAGCATGATTGATAAAATATCGCGCAATCTTTCCACCACCAGCTATTATTATCGGTTGACAAATTTTGCTTTTCTTTACAAAAAATGTGGCGTAATCTTTTAGTTTCTTTGTTTCCTCAACGGCAAATACTTTACCAGAAAGTTTTATGACTATTTTTTTTTTCATTATTCTATTTCACCAAGTATTGATTTAGCAGCAATTTCAACTTTTTTGCGGTTATTTTGTTGAGTATATACTCTAAGAATATTCATTTTACCAGATATTGTAGAAACCAATGGAATCTTTGAAATTGGAAATTCTTCTGCTATGATTTTATTTTTCCTAGTTATCAAAATTACTGATTTTGATTCTTTTTTTGATGGTGTCATTGGGATTGAATTTGTAGTAGATGTATCTAAATGAATTTCGTTTGAGTCAATTTTTGACTTTTTTGCAATTTTATTCTCTAATTCGCCAATTATTTTATTACTAAATCCATTTTTTGAGGTTACCATTCTTTCAAATACACATTTGAATAAATTCCTGTTCAAATAATTAGTGGCAATTTTTTTTGAAGTTTTGAGGTCAGAATTAGATTCTGAGAGATTAAGTAATTTAGAGAGAACATATTCATCACTAAGTTTTAGAAATTCGTCTAGATCTAATGAAGAAAAACCTAGTTCATCTTCTGCCAAACTCATTGCTTTTAGTAGCATTACCTCACCAGCTCTCACAGTTTTATGAAAATATACTGCTTTGAACATTTGATATCTAGAAATCAACATCGTTTCAAAATTTACCAATGCAGATTTATCAAGTGCAAGTTTATTTTTGTAAACATCTAAAGAATATGTCAGACGCTTGTGATCAATTTTTGCATGTTCAGCACCCGTGAAATATCCATCTCGAAGTAAATAATCCATCATATCTGCGCTCAAAGCACCAGAAATTATCTCATTCATGAATTGATGTTTGGAGTTACTGAAAGCAAGATTTGCTATAGATTTTTTACTAAATCCATTTTTTGAGATAAGATCACCAATCTCTGTCTTTTGTATAATACTTCTTCCAAGATGTTCATGAGATATTTTTCGATTTTTTTGTAATACCTCTTCAAAAAGATGTGAAAATGGACCATGCCCTATGTCATGTAATAGTCCAGCAAACCGTAAATTTTGAATTTCGTCTAATGGAATAATTGATTTTTCAAGAAGTGATTGACATGCCATAGATGCAATATGCATAACACCAAGAGAGTGTTCAAATCTAGTATGTTGAGCCCCTGGATATATCAAATGAGCACCCGATAGTTGTTTTATCCTCCTCAATCTTTGAAAGATTGGTGTGTCAATAATTTCCAATTCACTATTATTAACTCGTACAAAATCATGAATCGGATCAATTATGTCTAAATATGTTTTTTTCATGATCCTATTTTTTTAAAAATGATTTTAAGAATTTCCTTATGAGTTTCTTGTTTAGTACCTGATGCGTCAATTATCTTCCACTTGTGCTTTTTAGCTAGTTTACGATATATTTGAGATATTTTTTTTAAAAAGAGTTTATTTTTTTCAAATTTGTCTCTTTTAGATTTTTTACGTGAAAATGATTCAGTTTGTGAAACATCTAAAACAATAACAAGATCAGATTTTGGAACACTAGAGTCTAGGCTTTCTAACCACTTTTCCTTTAATCCATTTGCAATGCCATAAACAATGTTAGAATGATAATATCTATTCATTATTAAAATAGAATTTTTTGCAGCTGATTTTTTAATCTCTTCCACTTTTTCCCATCTATTTGCTGCATAAAGATAATGAATGATCTCAGGAGGAAATTTTCTTTTGCCGTGAAGGTAAGCATCAATTTCTTTACCAATGACGGTTGAATAATCAGGAAAATCGAATACTGCTGTTTTGATTTTTTGTGATTTTAATGCCTTGGCCAACATTGCAGTTTGTGTTTTCTTTCCAGCCTGATCGCTACCCTCAATTGCAATAATCATATTGTAAAATTAGCATCTCATGATTAAAAATCTATCAAAATTTATAATGTAAAAAAATTCATTGGAAGAAATGGATTTAGTAAAAAATATAGCTAAAGATTTTTTTAAAGAAATAGATGACAAATCTAGGGAATTTTTTGAATTTGTATTACCTCCAATTGATCTACATGAAGAAAATGATACTCTCATAGTCACAGTGGATATTCCAGGATTTGATAAAAACGACATTAATGTTACATTGAATTCAAATGTCTTATCTATTAAAGCAGAAAAGAAAAATGATGTGAATGGTAGAATAGTAATGAAACAAAGACCACGTATAATTGAGAAAAAAATGAGATTACCAATAACTGTGAAAGAGGGAGAAGAGAAAGTAAATTCTGCAAAATATGTTAATGGTGTACTAACAATTAAAATCCCAATTACAAAGAAGGGAAAAGAAATCTCATTAGATTAACGATTTCTAGCTGCCACAAATATTCCCATGATTGCCGCAGATGCAATCATTCCAATTATTCCAATGGTTTCATTTGACTGAAACAGAAAAGCAGAACCAAAAAACACGGCCCCAGATAAGATACTTCCCGAAAGTAATGTGTTCGAACCACGTTTGTTTTTTTGCTGTAGAATACGATTCTCATCCATGAATTTTTTTATCTCTGGTGCAATTGTGAGAGTATCATCAAGTGTCTTTGCAAATCTTTTGAATGAATGCTTGATCTCTTCAATGTATGCATCTTTGATCAAACTTTCCTCTTCTAGAATTTGTCTTAGAACCTTGATGAACTTGAAATCAACCTTGTGTGTATGGTAGATTCCTTCTATGATAGTTGACATTCTAAGATAAAGTGCAAGATTCTTTGGAAGTTTAAATGGAAATTTTGACATTGTCCTATTTGCAAGAGACATCAAAGCTTCTACTTCCATCTCGTCTGGCTTTTTACCATACATTGATTTTATGGACATGTCAATTCCCTTTTCTATTACTTCTCGATTAAAGTCTGGTGCAAGCATTCCAAGATCATCCATTGCATTTACAGTTCTTGGAGGATTTTTTTCTACAAGGGCAAGATAAAGTCGCACAAGACGTAATCTAGTCTCATTGTTCAGCCTTCCAATCATTCCAAAGTCATATAAAATCAGGGATCCGTCATCCTTCACAGAGATATTTCCTGGGTGTGGATCTGCATGAAATATTGAATGTCGCAAAAGCATAGTAAAAAAGACCTTGTGCACGTCAATAACCAACTGTTGTCTATCAATTCCCTTTTTGTCGAGCTCCTGAATATTGGTAATTTTGATTCCTGGAATGTATTCCATCGTTAGAATATTTTTTGTTGAATAATCATCATGAACTTCTGGAATTACGACATTATTGTATGGCTTCATATTCTTTTTTATTTTTTTTAGATTATCCGATTCTTTAGTATAGTCCATCTCCTCATGAATCGAGTCTGCAAACTGTTTCATTATTGGAATAATTGAGAATCTCAAATTTGGATCAACAAACTTCATTGCAAATGGGATTATCTTCATCAAAACTTTAAGATCTTTTTCTACTTGCTTTTCAATCCCAGGCCGCTTTATTTTTACTATGACTTGTTGTCCGTTCTTTGTTGCACGATGTACTTGTCCAAGTGATGCACCAGATAGTGAGTTTTGATCAAGATCATCAAACTTCTCTTCAATTTTGCCAATATCTTTCTCAATTATTGGTCTTACTTTATCAAATGAAGCAGCTGGAACACTATCTTGTAATTTAGATAATTCTTCTAGATAGGGTTGTGGTAGAATGTCAGCACGTGACGAAAGCCACTGACCAAATTTTATAAAAACAGGACCTAGTGAAATACATGTGTTTAGAATTCTTTGTGCATTTCTTCTAAATCGCTTTTCGTCTATACCCTTTCCTTCCTGTGCGACCCAAAGAATTCGATCTTTTCTTAGAGCTAGTATAACTGGAACCAGTTTGATAAACACGTGAATTGTTCTTACAAGTACCAAGATGTTACTCTTTTAGTTTTTTTGAAATAATGTATGACGCATAACCTGTTGCCAAGGATGCAGCTAAACCAGAGATTATTGATTGTGGTGTTTTGATTGGAGAGTCTTTTTTCATTTTGTAAATGTAAGCTCCAATTGCTAATCCACCAATAGCAGCTCCTGCTAGACCAACCAAAACTTCTGGTGCATCAACTAACAAATGTCCTAATGGATTTTTTCTAGGATCAATTTTATCTGAATGAACTGTAAACTTATCATCATATTCACGTATGTGTAGATTTCCATATCGGAATTGTTTTCTGGCTCCCTTTTTGTCACCAAGGTTGGTCTCTTCTGCTCCTTCAAGCATGAATTGTCTTAAATTCTTTGGAACTTCGATCTCTTTCATTTTGATGATCGAGTATTTCTCTAATTGTTTATATTGTTTAGCTATATTTCCTAGGAATCTGTTTTTTTATGAATGAATGGAATTTGGCCTTTTTTGATAAATGGAATCTTATTTTTACTATACAGTTTGTAAGCTACTGCAATTACAAATGCAAGAAAAATCAACCCGCCTATCATAGAACCATAATCAGTGTTATCCTCAAATGGTTTGATGGTTATGGTGGTATCATATGTTAGTACATGTTCATCACGCACTGAATCTTTGTATGAAACTAGTATCCTAATATCATGTTCACCAAAACTTAGAATTCCGTTAGTTTCTATCGGAATATTAAATGGTACCGGAGAGTCAGGTTCTATTTCATCGATATACTGAGATGATTCCCTGATGTTTGAATCTCCAAGTGGTTGTAATTTGACAAATCCAAATAATCCATCAGAGTTTCCTTCGTTTAATATCTCGCCAATAATAGTTTTCTTTCCTGACAATTCAATTACTTTTACTCCATATATTGATGGGTTAACCAGACCGTTTATGTAAAGATCTGCAACCCTAGTTACAGACTTTTGTTCTCCATGTGCATCAGAATAAGTAATTCCTAATGGAATACGTAATGGTTCATTTTTCAAACTTTCTGGAACAAACACGTTAAATGAAAATGTCTTTGAGGAGTTTGGTCCAATATTTCCAATTTTCCACTGATTTTGATCAAAAATTACTTTCTCTACATTTGTGGTGGATGTAGTTGTGGAAGAAGTTGTTGTAGAAGTATTTTGTAAAACTACATCAATATTTGATAAACTAGAGGAGCCTGGATTCGAAATTTCTAAAACTACATTGTTATTTGTGATTGATGTGATAAATGGTGTAACAGCTTTAAGATTAATTACACTCTCACCAGTTAGTTTAAAATCAAACTGAAATGAGTCGTGATGGAGTCCAGATTCTCGTAATCTTGAATAATCCAGCTCTATAGTGCCAGGATATGTTTTGATATCTGCTGCTGGAGAAATGTTTACGAAGAATGTTAATTGGAAATTAGCACCCGCAAGAGCCTTTTGATCAGTATCTGCATAAATTGGCTTGTACATACCATTTGGTGAAGAGAATCCAATCGGCAAAAATAATTGTCCCTTAATACCTACAATATCGTTAGTTCCTATATTAGCCAATGATACTGTTAACGGTACATTCTTGTCTCCTGGTCCAACTTCTATCTTGGTTGTTGCAGTTCCAAAATAAGCATCAAGGAATTTTACGCCCATGATCCGTTCGGTGCTAGTTATAAGACCTGGTGGGGCTGTTTCAATTTGAGCATCAATATTAGATACACAAGTTCCTGACAAGAAAATTGCTACAATGAAAAAAAGTTTGTAATTCATATTGTGACCTCCATCGGGTCCATATGTTCACCTTCAAATACGCGACCGTCCTTGACAGTGATAATTCGATCAACATCTCCAAATTGCTTTCTGTCGTGAGTAACTACAATGAAAGTTTGGTTTAGTTCCTTTGCCATTTTCTTCATTAATTGAACAATGTTTTGGGCAGTAACCGAGTCCAAGTTTCCAGTTGGTTCGTCTGCCAAAACTATGGTTGGGTTGTTTACAAGTCCGCGTGCGATAGCAGCTCTTTGAGCTTGACCGCCAGAAATTTTATTCGCTCTTTTGTATAATTGATCTTCTAGACCAACCTTTTCTAGAATTTTCTTTGCATTAGCAAAAGGAATTGAAGAATCTAACGGTATTTGGCTTGGAAGTAAGACATTTTCCAATACTGTAAGATCTGCCAAAAGATTGGCAAACTGAAACACAAAACCCAATTTTTTATTCCTAAATGCAGAAATTTCATTATCGGTAAGATTGCTTGTAGCAAACCCATCTATGCTAACCTTACCTTTTGTTGGCTTGTCCAATAACCCAATCATGTTTAGTAAGGTAGATTTTCCAGAACCCGAGCTTCCTACAATCAATACAAATTCGCCTTTTTTTACAGAAAATGAAACATCGTGGAGTGCCGTAACCTTGGTTTCTGATTCCCCATAGATCTTGGTCAAATTTTCTAATTGCAACGCAATGTCAGACAGTTCTCATCGCCTCCACTGGTTGTTTTTTCGTAGCACGATACGAGGGATATATTGACGCAATCATAGCCAGAATGAATGCTAGAAAAGCTGTCTCACCAATTTTTTGCCAGTTATAGTTAACCTCTAGTGCCAAACTGCCCTGAAATTCCATATTTGTTATTTTGGCATAGGTAGTATAACCTAGTCCTAATGCGGTACCCGCACCTGCGCCCATTGCACCAATAATCATTCCCTGCATGATAAAAATAATCAAAATGTCTTTGCGTCTAGCACCAATTGCTCGCATAATACCAATTTCCCTTGTTTTGCTGTTTACTAACATCATTTGGATAGTGAGAATAGCAAATGCGGATGAACCCATTCCGAAATAGCCAATTAAATTAATCATTGCAATTCCAGATCTGAATCCTGAAAGAGTTGATTCCGCAGATTCCTCAATCGTTTCAGCTTTTAGATTATCATTTGGAAATGCTGCAAGAAATTGATTTTTAATTTGTGCTGCTTCATAGGCGTTTGTTGATTCTTGTAATCTAACCATAATTGATCTTGATTCACCTGATCTATCTAACATGTCACGCAAAGTATCTATGTGGATAATGACGCTCCTATCAAATCCCTGACCGCCAGCTGTTCCAGAAATTCCAGTTACTACAAACCGCTTTTTTTGGTCTATTCCCCACTGATCTGTTATAATCAGTTTTACGCTATCGCCAACCCTAACTGGTTGACATTCACTAATGGCTCCACCTCCTGTTACTGTTGGATCAGTTCCACCAGACATGAAAAATCCATCTTGTGAACAGCCTCCAAGATCAGATGCAACTGATTCACCAACAACAATCGAATTACGAGAATAGACATACTGCCCCTCACCTACGGTTTCGTGGATGGTGGATGTCCTAATATCAGAAATAGGATCAACACCAAGAACTGGTACGTTAAACTTTTCATGTGCCTGTCCTAAAATTCTAGTTTCTGCTGTAGCAGATCCTTCTAACCTCGGCGTTGCTGCCTCAACATTTGGAATTCGTTCAAACCAATTAATAAAAACAATAT
>CAZDAA010000015.1:9078-11211 GCA_964503555.1 uncultured Candidatus Nitrosopelagicus sp. | reverse complement strand
AAAACACTGATTTATTAATTCCAGAGTTTTTTGATGATCGCAATGATGGGTGATAGAAATTTCCGAGAGATAATTAACTCGGCTATAGATAATGTAGGCAAGACGCTTGATTATGCAATTCCACAAGATGATGATTCAAAAGTTCATGTAACAGAAGTGATTCGATGCCTCAGAAGGTCATTTTATGATAGAAAAGAGCCAATTGAGCAGCAAAAACTACGATTTTCAAACTTTCTAAGCGGTACTATTAGGAAACTTGAGTTTGGCTCCAAAGTGGGAGAATATGATATGAATGGTGTGAAACTGACAGGTCAGGCTGACATAATTGCAGATGATGTAGTCATAGTTTTCAGGTCAGTTGAGGCACTTCCAGAGACTATGTTTTCTAATGACATTCTTTATCTCAATACCTGTATGTTTATCTTTGACAAACAAGATGGGGTTATCTCATACGTAGATGGAGGAGGTACTGAAAAATCATTTTCACTTACCAGAGCAAATAAAATGTTCGAGGAAATCGCCAGGCGTGTTAGGGTTCTTACTGATCTACTAAAGGAGAATAAAGTGCCTATTCTAGAACCATCTCCAGAATGTTCCGCATGCCAATATTATGAAAGATGTTATATCAAGAAAAGAGAATCTAAGCCTTTGAGCTTTGATTCTCTGTTTGGTAATAAGGAATAATCATATAGATAAAACTAGAAAAATAAAAGAAAAAGACGATTAATCTTTCAATTAACCTTGAAGTTCTGGGTCTGGATGACCCCTTCCTCTAAGAGCAAATGTTACGACTGCTAGTGCTACTGCAACTCCAACTGCTGAACCAAATGCTGCTACTGATGCTTCTGCCATGATCAAAATCCTTCATGCTTGATCATATAACACTTTGTTGATAATTTTATAATTTCAACAAATAATCACAATTTTGAAATTCTATGATACAATACTAGGTGTATTTCGTGAATTCGAAGGCTAACTCATTTTCCCCACCTGCTGTCATTGAGCTTAGATTGTAGAAAGCATCTCCACTAATCCTCCATTCTGGAGTATTTGTTGTCAAAGCATCCCATAATTCTGGTGTGTTTCCAGTATTCTTTATGACTACATGGTCAGACAGTATAAGCGGTCGGTCATTCAGAACAGTAAAGTAATTTGAACCTGCTACCATTCCTACATCACGATCCCCAACGTCTCTTATTCCTAGTTTCAAATCATCCTCATAGAGTGTATATCTTACCAACTGGAGTAAGATTGATTTTTGGTTTGGGTTTGTTACCTTGAATGTTACTTTTACAAATGCTGCCTTTTCGTCAACCTCCTCAATTATAATATCATCTAGCTGGATTCTTAGAGGAAGGATTTCAGAATTTTCTGAATTATTCAGAAATGAAGTATTATCTGAAACATCGCTAACAACAGAAGTTCCAGTTAATCCAACTGCTGCAATCACTCCTATAATTCCGATTATTGCTATTCCGACAAAAATTTTTGGATTCACAAAAATGATTTAAGATGTATTCCTTAAAAATCCATATACCTGTAAAAGTATCAGAAATATGCAGTATTTTCAGGCAGTCCAGAAAGGAAAAGAGAGAGCAAACCAATCTCAAATGAAATTGTTTGATGTGGCTGGATTTGCCATGTTGACACTTACCACAAAGAAGGTTGATGGGAAATTTCTTCCAGTTGGAGAGGAGGATTTTGCTGCAGCAATAAAGACCCCAGAAGGATATGTGGTTATTTTGGTTGATGGTGGTGGATACACAAAGGCTCAAACCAAGCCACTCGAAAAGGAGGAGGCTGCTAAAATCTTTAAAAAAATCCGAGATACTGGAATTGAGGAATATTCTGGGAGTGATATTTCAATTTGGACGGAGAGAAACCCAACAGTGCAGAATGAGTTTTAGATTATTTTTTTGGAATGATTATTTCTGTTCCTACATCCTTTCCCTTGATCGCCTTTTCTAGTGTTTTTAGATCGGATTTTATCACTCGTGTCTTGATTTTTGACCGTTCAATAATCTTCAATGCAACAATATCCATCAGATCATATCCTCCGGCTACTGAATCTTCTTTAACAAGGATTCCACGAAGTTTCTTTAATTCTATTTTTTTGAACAGTTTTGCATTCTT
>CAZDAA010000015.1:0-8978 GCA_964503555.1 uncultured Candidatus Nitrosopelagicus sp. | reverse complement strand
AGTTTAGCATTTAATCTGGATATCTCAATTCCGAGCTCATCCAAGGTTGATTCATCTGCTCCGGATGATCTTGCATGAGAGATATAATGACGAGCAATTTTTCCTCCTCCAGCAACTACAACTGGTTGGCAATATTTGCTAATCTTAACGAGAAAATGAGCATAATCCTTTAACAGTTTTGCATTGTCCATTGAAAAGACTCTGCCAGATAATTTTAGAACTATTTTTTTTTTCATTATACTACCCAATTACTGATTTAGCGGCAATTTCAACTTTTTTTCGATTTTTTGAAGGAGTATAAACACGAAGATTATTCATAAATCCAGACATTGTTGAGACTATTGGAATCTTTGAAATTGGAATTTTTGTTGCTACAGTTTTCTTACCATTGTCTGTGACTAAAATTATGTAATTTGATTCCTTTTTGGAAGGAGATAATGGCATTGATGAAGTGGTAGAACTGTCTACAAAAACCTCATTTTCAGCAACTCTTGATTTTCTTATAATATCATGTTTTATCTGGTTTAGTCTCTTTTTTCCAATCTTTGTATTATTGTTAAAATCTGTCTCAAAGACACATTTGAAGAGCTTTCTCTGCTCATAATCTTCTGCAATTTTTTTTGCAATCTTTAGATCTGATTTGTTTTCTGGTAATGACAGAAGATCTGCCAGTATCGAATCATCAGTTAGTTTTACAAACTCGTCAACATTCATAGAAGTTAATCCAAGTTCGTTTCGTGCCAAATCCATTGCTTCTAGAAGCATAACTTCACCTGCTCTTACTGTCTTATGAAAATATACTGCTTTGAACATCTGATATCTAGATATCATCATTGTTTCAAAATTAACTAGTGCTGATTTATCAAGGGCTAGCTGATCCTTGAAGACATCAAGTGAATATGTCAGTCTATTATGATCAATCTTTGCATGTTCCGCCCCGGTAAAATAACCATCACGTAGAAGATAATCCATAATATCAGCACTCAAAGCACCAGAAATTAATTCATTCATGAATTGAAACTTTGAATCTCCAAATGCAAGTTTGCATATGAATCTCTTATCAAATCCTGACTTTGAAATAGAATCACCAATCTCTGTTTTTAGAATTATTTTTTTCCCAATGTCTTCATGTGAAATTTTCTGTCTCTTCTCAAGCACTTCCTCAAAGAGATGTGAAAAAGGTCCGTGACCAATATCATGCAAAAGTGCAGCAAGACGAATGTCACGAATATCATGACTCTTTAGAATTCCTTTCTCTTTCAGTGAGTTGCTCGCCATTGATGCAATATGCATTACACCAAGTGAATGCTCAAAACGTGTATGTTGTGCGCCTGGATAAATTAGATGTGCACCAGAGAGCTGCTTGATTCTTCTTAATCTCTGAAAGATTGGAGAATCGATGATTTTCAGTTCAGAGTTGTATACACGAATAAAATCATGTATTGGATCGATGATGTCAAGATAGCTCTTTTTCATTTTATCAACTTACCATGCAAAATTTTCATTATATCTTCATGCACTTCATCTTTTGTTCTTGTAGCGTCAACAATTTTCCAGCGTTTTTTTATTGCTAAAGTTTTGTATGTTTCAGCAATTTTTTTGTAAAATGACTTGTTCTTTTCAAACTTGTCACGATTTGTTTTTTTTCTTTTGAATGATTCTTGTTGTGATACGTCTAAAACTATTACAAGATCAGCTTTTGGTAAACCAGAATCTAGTTTTTCCAACCAATCAAGCTTCATGCCATTTACCAAACCATAAACCCAGTTAGACTGATAATATCGATTCATCACAAGAATAGAATTTTTTTCAATTGCTTCATTAACCTCTTGTATCTTTTCGTATCTATTTGCAGCCAAAAGACAATGAATTATTTTTGGATCTAGTTCTATTTCTCCTTCTAAATAGCGTGAAATCTCCTTACCTATTGGTGTAGTATAATCTGGAAAGCTGAAAAGTTTTGTCTTAAGTTTTTTAGAATTTAATTTTGCTGCTAAAAGCTGTGACTGGGTTTTCTTACCTGCCTGATCACCACCCTCTATTACTATAATCATTTGAATCTAGAATAATTTTCTTCTCTTCAATTAAAAATCTTCAGAAGTAATTCTTAGAAATCGTGTCCGTTAAATTATCATATACCACTTTAAATTTAGATGAAATCAAAAGAAAAACCAATTCTAATTATAGGCGCTGGGGTTGGTGGCCTTTCTATTGGAACATTACTTGTCAATGCTGGACATAAGGTATCAATTTATGAAAAGGCCGAAAGATTGGGTGGAAGAACTGCATCAATCAAATTCAAAAACCATATCTTAGATAATGGCTTTCACATAATGCCATTTTACAAAAAATCAGCAATCTATGATATTCTTAAATCAGCAAATATTGTATCAAAATTGAAACTTGCCATAGTTGATAAAATTGCATTTTATGACGGTAATTTTCATACATACCCAAAGGGAATTATTGATATTTTGAGAATGTCACTAATTCCGCTGAAGAGTAGGTTTTCGTTACTCAAAATTTTACTACCAATGGCGTTTACCAGTATGGAAAAAGCAGAACAGATGGATCAGACACCTCTTACAGAAGTTACAAAAAAGCTAGACAGTCATTCAAGGACATTTTTTGATGCTGTTTGTATGCTAGCATTTGCCGATACTACTGATCATATTTCACTGGGAGAATTTGCTCGAACCATAATTCGCGCAAATCCATTCAAAGGTGGAACAAGTGAATTTGCATATCCTGACATGGGTGGATATGACAGAATTTCAGAAGTCATGGGAAATTATATTCAAGAAAATAATTCTTCCGTGAATCTTGGAGTGACAGTAAAAAAAATTCTTGTAGAAGATGCAAAAGTTACTGGAGTTTTGCTCTCAGATGGTAATACGATAGAATCAGATTGTGTAATAATCTCATATCCTGCATATCATGCAATAAATCAACTATTTGATGAAGGAATCTTTGATGATGATTTTGTTAAACATACAAACAGATTAAACAAGACAACATCAGTTGTTGAAGTACATTTTGCACTATCAAAACAATTGGATACTAGACAAGTTGTGTTTCCAGTAGGAGAAAATTATACATCAAAGGGAATATTTTTCATTTCTAATATTACACCATCAGTATCACCAAAAGGAGAACATCTCATTATTGTTGGCACCCCAGTAAAACCTGAAGAAACCGACAATCAGCAGAGAATCAAAGAAATTGTTTCAAAAATGAAAGAAGAACTAGCTGCAATTTATCCTGATTTTAATAATGTGTTGTTATGGGAGAGAGCGATGGCATGGAAATTAGTTGAAGCGGTAGTCAAGGAGCCTGGTTTGGTCTGGAAAAATAAGATGCCACATTCTGTTCCGCATGTGAAAGGCCTATTCTTTGTTGGTGATTCTACAATAAGTTATGGTATTGGTACCGACTCTGCAGCACATAGTGCAATTTTGGCATATCCAAAAATTACTAAATTTCTAGTCTCCTAATTACAATTAAACAGAATAATTTTCCTTTCTCTTGTTTCGTGATTTTGTTCGTAGTATCATTCTACAACATGGGCAACGAACACTATCTGTATCTAGCCAGATGTCACACCAACTGCATCTTTTCAATCCTGACTTGTATTTTTCACCGTTAGGAATCTTTTCTCTTTCTAAATTGAGACATATTCCCTTACATGCTGCTCCCATACAGTAAAATCTTTTTTTCAATATATAAACTAGTGACAACCTTTTCAACTAGTGCCAATTATTTACAGTTTGCATGGTTAACAAATTCATTCATCACTGTGTTCATACTTTGTTTGATCTTTCCTTTTGCAAATATTCCTAGTATCTTCAGGCTACCACCCAAAACAAAATCTACATTAATTGTAATTTTCGTTTTATCACCATCGATCTCATATCTTTCATCGAACACACTTCCCTTTGCTTGTCCATCTAACATTCTAACAATATGATGATCAGGCATCTCTACAACATGTTCTGTTAGTACATCTACTGTTCTTCCCAAAAACTCGATCTTCTCTTGAATTATTGTTGTATTTTCTTTTTTCTCTATAATTTTTAATTCTTTAAAATAAGCTGGTAACACTTTGGTAAAATTTTCATAATCAGTGCTGATTTGGAAGATTTTGTCTCGTTGAACATCAACGATTTTTGTGAATTGAAATTTTGGCATTATTGTTCTGAAATTACCTTCTTTCGTTTAATTTTTCTGTAGATCAGGTATCCAATCCCTGATAATATTCCAAAGAAAATTAACATAGAAATAACTGGAGTAGTATAGTCATCTACAAAATACCTAGATTCTAGCCAGGCACTTGGTAAAATTGTTACAAAATCACCAGCAGAGAAATCTTCTACATAACCTATTGCAACTGCAAGTTTTCCTGCATTGTTGTCAGAATCATAAACAGATAGATAGTATGTTCCATCCACTGGTATGTTTAGGTTGACCTCCTGTCTTTCCCAGTATGTTATCTGCCCAAAAGGTTCGTAAGACTCGGTTGATGGTAATTTACCCTCATAGTCAAACACTATTGCATTATATCCCTCTGGAAGCGTGTAAGGAAAGTTGTTTTTAGCTTTTGTCATTTCTATGGAATCAAGTGCGAATGATGGACCAATCAATGCAAGAGATGGTGTAAAATTCTCTAATCCATCAAGTTTTGGAATAACTATACTGGCATGGAGTCGTTCTCCTTTTTCTGCCTCAAATTCATAGTAGAGTATGTTACCATCCAACTTTTCATACATTGCCCATGATACAACTGGGTCAGGAATCTGTAATGCAGAATCAATACTAGTATTCGATCCATCTGTTGGAATCAGTTTGTGTGCAAATGCAGGTGCTGGGAAAAGGAGAATTACAAATATCAAAAGTAGGAAAATTAGTTTCACACTTTGATATGTAGTTTGATAATTTAACGGATGCTAGTTTGAATAATCTAAGTTTCAGGTAATATCGAAGAGTGATGTGAGATAATTTTCCCATCTCCATCATATACAAACGAAAATCTTGCATTGATTGTTTTACCATTTGTTACAAAGTTGTAAAGACCAGAATTTACAGCAGATGATTCAAAATCGTGTAGATGTTCTGAGATAATATTAACTTCAACAGGATTTTTTAGTAGATTTTCAAAATACTCTAAGATTAATTCATGCCCAACCCTCTCCGCAGCAGAAAATGTACCTAACAGAATTCCATCCTCACTATATAGACTAGTAACTTGTTTTGGATCGCCACTTTTTATTGCATTAACCCAAGTTTGCAAAAATTCTGAAGCGTTTACCATTGATTTAACAGAATGTTCTTAGTAATTATTTTTTTGTAATCTAAAAAGACAAAAAGCCGAAACACGCATTAGAAATAGCATGAAACCGGAAGAACTCTTCAAAACAGGCATGATAAACTGGAATTTAGGAAACCCAAAAGAGGCAGGCAAGAATTTTGAGAAGGTGCTATCCATTGACCCAAATCACGAGGAGGCCCTAGTTAGACTGGGAAATGTTCTAGGGAAGATTGGAAAATATCAAGATGCGGTCACATTTTATGATAGAGCGCTAAAACTAGACTCAAAAAACAGTCTTGCCCTTGTAAACAAGGGTCTTTGCTTCCACTACCTAAAACAGTATGATAATGCAATACAATGTTTTGATGGTGTTTTAGAAGAAAAGCCACAAAACACAACTGCAATCTATAACAAAATATCAAGCTTGGTAAAAAAAGGAGAAATAAAACAAGGAATAGATCTTTTATCTGAACTTGTAAAAATTGATTACTCTTTCAAATACAAAGCAAAATTTGACATTGATTTTCAACACATAAAGACAAATAATGACTTTCAAAAAATTGTAGCTTGATCTATGACCAAGCATAAAGATTAGAGTTTGCATCTTGTCCAAAGAAAAAGCCAAAAGAAATTCTTTCTAGTTTTCCCTTTACCCTATCGACCATGTGGTATAACCTTGGGTTAATCATGACAAGATCACCTGGATTACTTTTGATTGATGTATACTGTATCCCGTTTACCACGTCCTCCGAATAACCAAAGTATGGATTACGAAGTCGTTCATCATTTTTTTGCCAAAGTTTACGAAAAACTTTAAGCTCACCACCAGATTTAGCTGGTTGTAAATGTAGAACAGCTGACATTTGTGTTGAAAGTTTGCTAACAGCGAAATCTGATGCTTCAAAGTTTGCATTGTCTCTATGAATATGTATGCTATCACCAGGAAGATGTAATCTGATAACACCTTTGGAATACAGCATTGATTTTTCTTTTGCAAATTCAACTCTTTTTCCAAACAATTTAGAAATTTCATCCATCATTATATTTCGTGGATCATTTTTTAGAAATAATTTTTTAAGAATTTGATTTGACAGTTTTGCATTTTTGAAATATTCAATTTTATTATGAAGATACGAATTCAGTGATTCGCCAATTTTCTTAGTTATTCCTAGTCCAGATGAAGTTTGGTTTGCTGATAAAATTCTTGATGTGATTCTTTGACATTCTTCATTGTTTATTATGTTGGGAATTATTAGTGCAGGAACATATCCCATGCTTAAATCATGAAAATAATCATCATTTTTAGATGAATTTGTGACTAGTTTTGGCTTCCATGCAACATTCATTCAATAGCCACCCGCACCAGAGTGTGATACCTTGCAAACTAGCTGATTTTGCTCGTTTCTCCCAGAAATCTCACACATGATAAACTTGTCTTTCAATCCACGTTCAATTTGTTCCACTGTTCTATTTTCCTCATCTATTGCTATGCTTTGAATATTAGTTTCTGTAAATTCAATAATTTCAACATTGGAATAATTTTCTTTGTTTTCTGGTTTTTGGTGTGTCACATCCATCTCAAAAGATTTTGTAGAAAGAATTTTTGTAACGTTTCCCCAAATTGTTTCAGCCATTATAGTCTAAATATAATATGTGGTATGATAATTTAACGGAAATGATTTAGTTACGTCTACTAGCGGCTGCAAAAATTCCTATAATTGCTGCTGATGCAATCATTCCAATCATACCAAATGTCTCATTTGTCTGGAAAAGAAATGCAGAGCCAAAAAATACAGCTCCAGATAGTATACTTCCTGACAATAAAGTGTTTGAGCCATTCTTAGTTTTTTGCTGCATCATACGATTTTCATCCATGAATTTTTTTATCTCTGGTGCGATTGTTAATGTGTCATCAAGCGTCTTTGCAAATCTTTTGAATGAATGCTTAATCTCTTCTATGTATGCATCTTTGATCAAACTTTCTTCCTCTAGAATTTGTCTTAAAACCTTGATGAACTTGAAATCAACTTTATGTGTGTGATAGATTCCTTCGATAATTGTTGACATTCTAAGATACAATGCAAGATGTTTTGGAAGTTTAAACGGAAACTTTGACATCGTTTTGTTTGCAAGTGACATCAAGGCCTCTACTTCCATCTCGTCAGGCTTTTTTCCGTACATTGATTTGATGGACATGTCAATTCCCCTTTCAATCACTTCTCGGTTAAAGTCAGGTGCTAACATTCCAAGATCATCCATTGCGTTTACAGTTCTTGGAGGATTTTTCTCTACAAGAGCAAGATAAAGACGGACAAGACGTAATCTGGTTTCATTGTTTAATCGTCCAATCATTCCAAAGTCATACAAGATTAGACTTCCATCATCTCTGACCGAAATGTTGCCCGGGTGTGGATCTGCATGAAATATGGAATGCCGCAAAAGCATCGTAAAGAAGATTTTGTGGACATCTATGACTAGTTTTTGTCTGTCAATTCCCTTTTTGTCTAATTCCTCAATGTTGGTAATTTTGATTCCTGGAATGTATTCCATGGTGAGAATGTTCTTTGTGGAATAATCATCATGTACTTTAGGAATTACGACATTACTGTATGGTTTCATATTCTTTTTTATTTTTTTCAGATTATCAGACTCTTTAGAATAATCCATCTCTTCATGAATTGATTCATCAAACTGTTTCATTATTGGTATGATTGAGAATCTCAAATTTGGATCAACAAATTTCATTGCAAAAGGAATTATCTTCATCAAAACTTTAAGATCTTTTTCTACCTGTTTTTCAATTCCAGGTCGTTTTACTTTTACAATTACCTGCTGTCCATTCTTTGTTGCACGATATACTTGTCCAAGTGATGCACCAGATAGAGAATTTTGATCAAGGTCATCAAACTTTTCGTCGATCTTTCCAATATCTTTTTCAATTATTGGTTTCACTTTTTCAAATGAGGCAGCAGGTACACTATCTTGTAGTTTTGCAAGTTCCTCTAGATATGGTTGTGGTAGAATATCTGCACGAGATGAAAGCCACTGACCAAATTTGATAAAGACGGGACCAAGTGAGATGCAAGTGTTTAGAATTCTTTGTGCGTTTCTTCGAAATCTTTTTTCATCTATACCTTTTCCTTCCTGTGAGATCCAAAGTACACGGTCTTTTCTTAGTGCTAATACAACAGGAATCAGTTTGATGAATACGTAAATCGTTCTTGCAAGTACCAAGATTTTACTCCTTTAGTTTTTTTGTAAGAAGATAAGATGCATAGCCAGTTACAAGTGAAGTAACTAATCCACCAATGATTGATTGTGGTTTTTTGAATGGAGAATCTTTTTTCATTTTGTAAATATAAGAGCCAACTGCAGCCCCACCGATTGCGGCACCAGCAAGACCAATCAAGACTTCTGGTGCATCAATTAACAAATGTCCTAATGGGTTTTTTCTTGGATCAACCTTGTCTGAATGAACAGTAAACTTGTCATTGTATTCTCGGATGTGAAGATTTCCTTTTCTATATTGTTTCTTTGCTCCCTTTTTGTCTCCTAATCTTGTCTCTTCAGCACCATCTAGGATAATTCTACTAAGACCTTTTGGAAGCTCGATTTCATGCATTTTGATGATCGAGAAATACTGTGTTTGCTTATATTTTTAGCTGGTTTCAGG
>CAZDAA010000014.1:0-11394 GCA_964503555.1 uncultured Candidatus Nitrosopelagicus sp. | reverse complement strand
CTATGATTGCACTTGCAGCTAGTGTCATGTTCTTGTTTTTGTTTGCACAAGTTAATGTGGCTTGTATCACAATACGAAGACTTGCTAAAGAAAAAGGTCTTACATACGGCTTTAAAACACCATTCTTCCCTGCAGTTCCAATTATTGGCTTTGCAGTCGTTTCAATTCTTGCAGTTTACTTATTATTTTCTCAACCACTTAGTTGGGTAATTGCAATTGTTTGGATTGTAATTGGATTTTTAATTTATAAATTTTATACATCAAAGAAGGAAAAAGAATACAACGCACCACTTGTATTTAATCAAGCACCTGAAAAAAGAAAAGAATATAGAATTTTGGTAGTGTTTGATAATAATACCGCTACTAGATTAACAAAACTTGCTACAGCAATTGCTAATCAACACAATGGTGAAATTTCATTTTTAGATATAATCAATGTACCCAAACAAACCCCGTTATCTATAGCTGATAAATTTGATGAAGTAGGATTAGGTGTGTTTGATGATTTTAAAAAATCAATTTCTCATTCTATCCGACATCGATATATGGTTAAACTTTGTCATGATCCAACCGAAGCAATATTATCTACAGTTGAGGAACAGTCAATCAATTTATTGATAGTTGATTTTTCATTTTTAAAAAATAAAAGAAAAATTCTATCATTATCTACGTGTGATATTATGGGAGTAAAATTACATAAAAATTTTGAGAAAGATATTTCAAATCTTATAATTTCATATGATAAAGGACGTCATTCAAATTCTAGTCTTGAGATTGCACATTCTTTATCTATGGAATATGAAAGTAGAATTAGAATTGTTCGTGGTGTAACACAACCTCCAGAAGTTGAGATCGAAATTGTAAACAAAATCAATGAGTGTATGTTTGATCTTGATATCAAAAAAGTGCAGTTTGAAAATGTTTACCCAAAAACAGATAACATGTTAGTATCATCTGAGCTTTTAACAAATTTTAATAAAGATAAACATGGTATAATATTTTTGGGTGCAGGAAACCAGGCCGATGCAGCTTTTAGCCCAAAAACCTTGTCATTAGCTAATAGATCAAAAAAGACAGTTATAATTTTGCGTAATCATTTATTTTCAGAATTTCATACACGTTCAATTTGGGGTTTACTCGCGACCAGATTTAAGCAAAATAAACACGTGTATCGTATTTACGTTGAAACTCTTCAATTATTTTACTCGATTAGATCCAATAAGGAAATCAAGAGATATTATGAAGATTATTTCGAATCAAAGTTTTAAGAAATATTCAAATTACTTGTATTTTTCATATAATTAGGTGCAAGCTAGTGAGCGATATCTGCTACGGCAGAGGAAACTCCTCCCTTCATACAGGAAATGTGATCTGGAGATAGATAATCAGAGATGATTGGCAACAGTACAGAAAAAATCCCACCTGGAGCACGATGATGGTTTTGCCTGAGATTCCCAGAGACGGAATGAAAAACTGTCCCACATGAAGCAAAGCCAAACCGAACCCAAAGATCCTGTACTAGGTTCAGGTAGGCTGCATAGCGAAATGTCGTTAAAACAGAAGGAGGGTTACGGCTAGCACGCACTTATTTTTCTGGTTTCCAACCTTTTGGTAACGCACCTTTCGTACTTGATGAGTCAGACTCTTTTTTCTCTTCAACTTGTGGTTTATCTTCTTCATAGAAGTTTTTATGCTGATCATAATCATCTAGTCCCTTTACTTGAGCTTCACCTCTAACTGTTTGATATCCACCAGCACTTGCACTTGTTGCAACACCAGTGAGCTGTGATGGGGAAATACCAGTCTGCTCCATATGGCCTTTTTCTTTTGCAAGTTTTCTCCTACTCATCATCATCATTGCTACCCCACCAAGTGCTGCCATGCCAGCCATACCATAAAGAATCATCGCTGGAAATTCTCCAGTTGATGTAGTAGCATAGCCTTCTGGTGGTTCTGGACTAACACCAAATACTTCTGAGGTTCCACTTGTTTCTCTAGTAGCAAATCCAATGATGTCTATATTTGCATTATCAGATGATTCAAAAGTTTTTAGTGTGTATACCTTATCCATCGTAAACGTTGCTTCATAGATCTGTTCTCTTATCATACCTTCTCTAAGATTACTTTCTCCCATGGTGTATGAAGAAATTACTTTACCTGCAAGCTCCTCTGCAAGTCCATGTTGTGATGCATCTGCCTGTATTCCAGTTGGATCAAACAAAAAGTGCCAGTTTCCCACCGGTTGATTTTTGACTCCATCCGCATTCATTAGTCTTGTCTTAGTTAGAACATCAGCATCACCAGCAACTATCGCTGCAGCTAATTCTGGTTCAAACTTTTGAATAAATGAAATAGGTAGATTAATTTCCATATTTCCATATTCTGCTGTGCTAATTGCAATAGGTCCATTAACACCAAAACCTCTCCAATCAACATCTAAGATAGCTGGACTTCCAGGTGAGTAACTTTTAATCACAAACTTTTCAATCACTGGTAATAACTCAATTTTATAATCAATCGACATACTACCATCCCTACCTGTCATTGTAGCAGTATAATGCACTTTCAAGTCTGTAATTTGTGCTTGACTATTTTTTGAAAGAATATACGAATTTAATTTTTCCATCAAGTTTTTTACTCCAGAACTTGATGAATCAGCAGAAAATGATACAAATACATTTTTCCCCGCCAAGTCACCAGCTAGTTTACCACCTTCTGAATAATCAATAAAAATAGCTCTTTGGTATTTCATTGATGCTACAGCAGTATCACTATCAGGATTAACCGTTACTGTAAGTTGTGCTGAACCTAGTACAGGTGTAATTGTTCCAATGATGAATATAGAAGCTAGAATTGTTGTTAAAATTACTAATTTTGTGCGCACTTTGTTTTTTTTTCTATAAAAGGTAATAAACTTTGTCACAAAAACACGTTCAAATTTTCACACTGAAAAAGTAATATTGGTAAAGGTATTTGAGAAAACGTTCTGATAAAATGATAACTATTCTTGCTGGTGGCACTGGTTCTGTTAAAATTGTTAGAGGGCTTGCTTCTCAACGAAGTGATGTCAATGTAATTAGTAATGTTGGTGATAACTACTGGCTTTACGGATTATATGTTTGTCCAGACATTGACATCATGATTTATGGGTTATCTGATTTACTTGATCAGGATAAAGGTTGGGGACTGAAAAAAGATACATTTGGATTTTTACGACAGATGGAGATTTTTGGAGAGGAAACATGGTTTAGAATAGGTGATAGAGATACTGCAACACATCTTACACGAACTAACATGTTGAAAAATGGAAAAAGCTTGAGTGATATCACCAAATGGATGTGTGAAAAATTTGCAATTGAAACTAAAATAATTCCAGTAAGTGATCATTCGATAGAAACACGAATTGAAACCGATAAGGGCGAACTGCATTTACAAGAATATTGGGTCAAATATAGAGGAAAGGATACAATTACAGGAATTGAGTATGTAGGGTCAGATAAGGCTCGTCCAAATCCAGAAGCACTAAACGCTATTCATGATGCATCACTTGTTGTCATTGCACCAGGTAATCCACTAACTAGTATTGGTCCGATGATACAACTGAAAGGCGTTCGTAAAGAATTAATCAAAAATAAACGAAAAGTAGTTGCAGTCAGTCCTATAGTTGGTGATAAAGCATTCAGCGGACCTGCTGGCAAATATATGGAAGCTGCGGGGCTTGAAGTTTCAGCATACGGTATCGCAAAATTATATGCAGATATTTGTTCACACATAGTGATAGATACTAAGGATCGTATGCAAACAAAAAAGATAGAAGCATTAGGCATGCATGTTCATGAGACCAGCATAAAAATGACTAATAAAAAATCTGAAGATGCACTTGCATCCTATCTACTAAATCATATACATTAGATTGAAAACATCTGCAATAATACCAGTGAAAAGTTTTTCTAAAGCTAAAACAAGATTGAATTTACCTCAAATACAAAAAGAAGATCTTTGTCTCAAAATGTTTGATGAAGTATTAGGAACTATCTCAAACTGTAAATCAATTGATAAAATTCTTGTGGTATCAAAAGATGAACAGGCTATGAAATTAAGTAAACAGTATAACGCAATGCAGATTTTTGATCATGAGACAGGTGTTAATGATGCAATGGATTTAGCAAATGAATATCTAATTGATAAAAAATATGATTGCTCTATAATGTTTCCACAAGATATACCAATAATGAAGCCCTCTGACATTGATAATATTTTTTGTTTTTTTAAATCTGAAACGGGTGTATTAATTGTGCCTTCTAGGCAATTTAATGGTACCAATGCACTACTTCAGTCTCCTGTGGGTGTTATGAATACACAATATGATAGAGGTAGTTATCGATATCAATTAGATGCTGCAAAGGCTGTAACAAAAAACACATCAATTGCTTTGATTCGAAGAATAATGCTAGATATTGATGATTTATCTGATCTTTCATTGATGCTTAATCAAAATGAGAAGCCAGACTTTTGTAAACAAATTATTGATCTCCAAAAGGCTTAATCATTATTTCTTTTCCATAATACATCTTTTCTCTGTGATGTAATTCACTACTAAAATTACCATTGAAATTATTCCTGTCGTAATTAATAATATTTCAATCATACTGACAAAAGGATGAGTAAATGCATTTTGTATAGTGAAATGATTAAGGTCAGCAACAAGATATCCATATGAGAAAATGAAGTAGTTTGTTGCCCAATGAATTATAATTGCAGGTGCAAATCCATATCTGAAATAAACCCAGCCAATAATAATACCGCCAATAGATGCCTGTGCAAATTTTCCAGCACTCCACCCTTCACTAAAAATAATATGTGATGCACCAAAAACTATTCCAACAATAACTATTACGAATAACCCCTTCCTTTTTTCAACAATTTCAAGATTTTGCCATGGTCTCCATAATGATTTAATAAAAAACTTGAATGAGAATCGATTTGAATACAATAGAAAAATTGGAATACCTATCAATATACCCCTAAAAAGAAATTCCTCAACCAATGGTGCTAACGTTAGATCAAAAAACTGTATTAGATCATTTGATGTTCCTAACTGTTCAGTAGAGATCCCAAAAAATTCTTGAGCAAATATTATGATTGTTGATGCTAGTACTAGAATAGAAAACCATTTGATTATAGGAAACATGTAGTTATCTTTGATTTCGTATTTGCCGTGAGAAACTATTGATTGTAATACTTGTATGAAATGTTTTTTTGGTCCAAGTATTGCTATTGTAAATAAAATCAGATAGATTGACCATAATATAATAAAACCATCACCAAGTTCAAATTTCATCGATGATCCGATTCCAATTTCATCTAGTATAGATTCTAGATTATCCATAGGATATTCATAGGTTATATCATCATTAATTCCTGAGTTGAAAATTACATATGCACCTATAGGAAAAGAGATAATCATCAACAAAAAAATTATTGAAATTAAAGCAGTGAATGGTATTCCTAATGATTGTATGATTTTATTTTCCATTAATACTTTTTCTAGTGTAATTCTATCGTTTCTGCCGCAAATCCAAGTTTGATCAATGTATCTTTTATTGTATCTCTATGATCACCTTGTAAAAAGATGTAACCATTTTTTGCAGTTCCACCACAAGCATATTTCTTTTTTAAATCCTTTCCAACACTTTCAAGATTATTGATTTTAGGATCAAGACCTTCAATCATTGTTCCCTTTTTTTTAAAACGTCTAGTTTCAAGACGTATTATAATATGATTACTGTCTTTGTCAAGATCACCACATGCACATAAATCCTCAGGAAGTCCACATGTACTACAAATTACTGCCATCAGTTAGAACAATTAAGCTTGTTAACACTATTAAGCCTTCTTGAATATTTTGAATTATAATTTATCAATCCTAGTATTTTTTACAAAGTGTGGTTTGATAATGTTATGACCAAGGATTTAACAAAAAAAGCTGTAGAAATGCTTCTGAATGGTGCCACTCTACTTGCAGAACCATGTCCATATTGTAAAGGTGTCAGGGTTATCAAAGATGGAAATGCATTATGCATTGATTGTGGAAAGGAGCCTAAACAAGAAACAGAAAATATTCCTACTAAGCACGAATCAACATCCACCTTAAAAATAATGCAAAACAAGTTAGAAAAACTATCAAAACAGCTTGAAAAGGAAGAAGATCCAGCAAAACAGCAGGAGTTGATCAAAACAATAGATTCACTAATCAGTGTTATTGATAAACTGAGTAAAAAATAACAAAAGTTTTTATGCTAACTTTAGATTTCTGAATCAGATATGGCAGATAAAAAGAAAAATGCGCCATTACCGGCATCTAGTGCAGGATTATTAAGATTTTTTGAGGATGAAACTAGGGGTGTTAGAATCAATCCAAAGATCATAATATCTATCCCAATCAGTTTGATTGCAGTTTCATGGGCACTTGAACTATTTTTGGTTATAAAATAACATGTCTGATTCAGACGATATACAGAATATCCATAAACGATATTCATTCACATTAATCAACCCCGCATCATTTTATGTTTCATTAATATTTTCAGTTGTCACTGCAGCTATAATATCAACACTAGCAATTCTGAATTATCTTCAGTATGGTGAAATCCTATTTACTATTCCAATTGTTATCGCAGTATTGCTTGTTACACAATACACTGATTCTCGTTTTACCAAACATAAAGAATACTCAAAATCGTTACACATGTCACTTTTTGGTAATGTGTTATGGTTAATCACCGTGGTTGGTGGTATAGTTGGTGCCTTTATAGTTTCAAAGGAACTATCCTTGTTTTATGTTGCCGTTGGTATGTACATTTTTTCTAGTTTTAGAATTGGAATTATGACAACAACTCTAGGGGTCAGCTTGAAAAAATCATGTGTGTTATGCTTCATTCAACCACTAGCAATGTTTTTTGTAATGGTTCCAATGGATATGTGGTCAATTCTTTATGACGTACAATCGTTAGCATTTGGAATTGTATTTTTAGCTGTTGCATGTTTTTGGTCTTATCTTACAAACAGATCTGGATTACCTGTGATAAAAAGTACACACAAATTGTTACAGGCATATCTACAATCCGTTTCACATAATGATCCACGTGATATGGAATCAATAATACTTGAAACATCAAAATCATCAAATGTTACTACTTCTCAAATTCGTTTCTATACAGATGATGAGAAGAAGGATTTTCGAATGATATTACCCGATATCCATCCAGGTCCTTTTAATCCCGTAGGCGGTAGTGATATTCCAAATCAAATCTACAAAACTATGAATTCGTCAGCAATGGTAATGCATAGTGTATCTGATCATTCACTTAATCTTCCCTCACAGCAAGATGTGCAACATTACTTGGACGAGTTATCACAAAGTTCTGTATCAACAAAAGGTCTCATGTGTACGGAACCTGTTACTGCCCAAATGAACAAGGCACGTGTTGTTGGAATACGTCTTGACAAGTCTGCGGTTCTATTGTTATCTTTGTCTCCTCATGGTATGGAAGATGTCCCACTTTACATCAAGACTGAGATTGAACAGATAGCAAAAAACAGAAATTTTGAAAGTGTACTTGTTGTTGATTCTCATAACGCGATGGGAGGAAAGATATCACAAGAGGACTCCCAAGATATGATCACTGCTGCAAAGAACGCATTAGATATTCTTGTTGCAAAAACAAGTTTTCCATTACGATATGGATATGCAAATTCAACATCTATGAATATTGAGACTGGTGATCTTGCTGGTGGTGGTATAGGAATGCTGTGTCTTGCTTTTGATCAGAAAAAATACTTTTTGTGTTGGGCTGACGCTAATAACATGGAAAATGGGGTGCGTGAAAAAATTGTAGCACATCTACAAAATAATGGTTATAACTTGGTTGAAATGTTCACCTCTGATACCCATTTTACAACAATGGGAGTAAGAAATAGAAATGGTTACTACCAACTTGGAATTGTCACCAAACATGATAAGTTATCTGATTGGTGTTTATCTATTGCGAAGGAAGCGGAAAAAAATATAGCTTCAGGTCAGTTTGAAATTTTAGAAAATAAAGCAAAAGTAAGAGTGATGGGCTCAGGAATTTTTGAACACCTTTCTATGGCACTTGACAATTCATTAAAAATGACACAAGGATTCATGATAGGATGTGTTGGAATATTTTTGCTGTCTATTTTTCTATAGTATTCATATATTCTAAATTACCATAAAACTCGTCAATAAACGAAGAAAATTGGAATATGGGTACAATGGGTGTGCCATTAATGAAACTGGTTTCTTCTTTGTATAAAGTCACAATTATGGGAACAGCAATCAGATTTCTTTTGTTTTGAATGTATTGTTCTGCTCTTTTGATTTGTTTATCAACAATAATTTTAAGATTAGAATAACTCATTCTTTTCCAATGTTTACAATCTATTAACATTACAACATCAAGCCGCTTTCCTACAACATCAATTTCCATAGTTGGTTTTTTCATCCTAAAGTTACGCAACACTTCAAAGTGTTTTAATTCAAGTATCTCAGCGACTAATCCCTCAAAATCTTTCCAATGAACATTATTTGCAACCTCATCAATTGGAACACCTTCTTGTATAGCAGAAAGTGCAGTTCTTAATTTACTTTCCAAATAATCACTATGTGAATTATTTGTTAATGCTTAATGAACCTTAAATTATGTTGATAGCTGACAAATGTCATGAAATTTTGGCTAGTTTTTGTACTAGCAATCATCACAGTACCAGCAGTATTTGCTGAGCAGGGAAGTTTTGTGGACGAGATTAAATTTATTCAGTATTTAGATGAAAATACGGCATTAGAAGAAGTTCGTTACGGCAATTTGGATATCTATTATTCTAGAATTTCCTCAGATAGAATAGAAAGTCAGGATAGTCGAGACGGAATACAGATTTTTGCATCTAGTGGCGGATCATATAGTATTCTTGTTAATCCATCTATTTCTGACAAATTTAATCCATTTTCAATCACTGATGTCAGGTTCGCATTAAATTATTTGGTAGATAGAAATCTAATAGTCAACGAACTTTTGGGTGGCCATGGTAAGAGTATGATTTCTAATTATGGAATATATGCCGCAGATTATCTTTCTATTATTGATGAAATTGAATCCTTTCATTTTGAATACAATCCATCTTATGCAAATGATCTAATTACTAATGCACTTGAAAATGTTGGTGCTGAAAAAATACATGATTCATGGTACTATGATGGAGAACAGATTGAGATATCATTTTTTATACGTAGTGATGATCCTATCAGGAAATCCATTGGTGAGCTTTTATCATATGAATTAGAAAATATTGGTTTTCAAGTGAAGAAAGATTTTGGTGATCTGAATAAGGCATTCGTTGTTGTATATGGATCAAACCCTGCTATGCAAAAATGGCATCTTTATACTGAAGGTTGGGGCAGCTCTGGATTTACAAAATATGACTCGGTTGGGCTTGCGCAAATGTATTCTCCATGGTTTTCCAATATGCCAGGTAATAATGATCCAACTTACTGGAATTACAAAAATGATTACATTGATACTCTAACACAAAAAATCTATATCGGTGATTTCACATCTGCACAAGAAAGAACATCTTTGATAGAAGAGGCAACAAAAGAAGGAGTTAATGAATCTGTAAGAATATTTCTGGCTAGTAAAACAGACCAGTTTATTGCAAATGAAAGTGTTGATGGTGTAATTAATGCATTAGGTGCAGGAATTACAACTAGATTTACGCCAATAAATGCAAATTCTGATACTAATTCATTGGTTATAGGCGTTAAACAAATTTATCAAGGATCATGGAACCCAATTGCTGGTTTTAGTGACACATACAGTAATCAAGTATGGCTGAATCTATATGACCCAGGAGTTTTCAGTCATCCATTTACTGGAAAGATTATTCCAATTCGTACAGGATGGGAGGTTGAAAATTTTGGTAATGATAAAAAAATATCAGTACCTGAAGACGCAATTGTCTGGGACATAGATAATCAAAAATGGAAACAAGTGGGAATTGATCAATACTCAACAAGTAAAATCACATTTGATTTGATTCTTGGTGATTGGCATCATAATCAAAAGATGGATATGAACGATATTTTGTATTCGATATATTTTCTATCAGAATGGGGTTCTGCACCGCATGAAAATGACAAAACATATGATTCTGAATACTCTGCACAAGCAATACAAAACGCCAAAACACTAGTGGGAATAAAACCATTAGATGATAACACAATTGAGATTTATGTTAATTATTGGCATTTTGATAAAGCTGAAATTGCTGGATGGGCAACACCTTGGAGTAGTATGCCTTGGGAGATTATGACATCTATGGAAAATGCAGTTCTTGACGGGAATGTATCTTTTTCACGTTCAGGAGCGGTTAGTAAAAATGTAAACTGGCTTTCACTTATAGTTCCAAACGATTCTCAAATAATACGACAACACCTAATTGAGTTGAAGGAATCAGGTCATATCCCATCACCATTACAAGGTTCTGAATATGATTGGGAATACTTTGAAGGAAGATATGATGCAGCAATAAATTGGATCGACCAAAATAATCATGCAGTTATCAGTAATGGTCCATTTTATCTTGATAACTATTCTCCAGAATCAAGGACAATTACTATCAATTCATTTGATTCTGATGAGTATCCTTTCGAATCAGGTAAGTGGAAAAAATTTGAACAGGTTAGATTTCCAAAAATTACCAATGTGAAAATTTCAGATGTTGTAAATTTAGGTGAATCAGCATTAATTCATGTTGACACATCAGACTCTTCAAAAATACATTATTTTATTTTAAATCCTAAGGGCGAGATTGCCGTATCAGGTATAATACCTGTTGATAACAATTCATCCGAAATAATACTATCAAAATCAGAAACATCAGATCTTGATACAGGAACAAATACCATCAAAATCTTTGCCTCATCTGATGAAGTACTGAGACCAGATAATTACAGTACAGCATTTCTTGTAGTTGAAAGTGAAACTAGTTTTCCAACAGTTCCTATTTCTGAGGCAGAATCTAGATCTGAGGGTACATCATACACTGGTATTGTTTTAGCAATAATTGGTGCAGTGATAGTTGGAATAATTGTGTACATACGAAGAAAAAGAAAGGCAAAACTATCTAATGTTAAAACTTCTTAAGACCTAGCAAGTTTTCTGGCCAATCACAAACAGTGTGCCAAACTCTCGCTTCCACTTCGCTCTATGTTTTGTGTCTTTCACTTGTCTTGTAGTGGTCTTAAAACCAGCTTCGTTGAACATATTTTTCCATTCAGTTTTAGAACGCAAGTCCATTGGTACTTTCATAACT
>CAZDAA010000013.1:0-11702 GCA_964503555.1 uncultured Candidatus Nitrosopelagicus sp. | reverse complement strand
TTGAACCTGCTTCACGCATATGATATCCTGAGATTGAGATTGGATACCATTGTGGCACATTTTTTGCGCAGTAACCAATCATATCGCCTATCAGCCTCATTGATGGCTCTGGAGGATAAATGTAGGTATTTCTAGCAACATATTCTTTCAATATGTCATTTTGAGTTGTGCCTCTGAGTTCTTTGCTTGAAATTCCTTGGGATTTTCCTACGGCAATATAATATGCTAGAAGTGTTGATGCAGTTGCATTTATTGTCATTGAAGTTGAAACCTTCCCTAAATTGATTTTGTTGAATGCCGTTTGCATATCTTTTAGTGATGCAATTGATACACCTACTTTCCCAATCTCTCCTTCAGCTTGGGGTGAATCTGGATCATATCCAATTTGTGTAGGTAGATCAAAAGCCATCGAAAGACCAGTTTGTCCGTTTTCTAGCATGAATCTATAACGTTTGTTGGTCTGCACAGCATCTCCAAATCCAGAATATTGACGCATTGTCCATAATCTATCACGATACATCCCAGGATGAATTCCTCGCGTAAATGGATATTTCCCTGGTTCTTCTTTTTTGGGTTTTTTTGTTGAACCATAATAAGCTGGTTTTACTGAGATATTAGAATCAGTCACAAATTGTTTTGATTTTGGTTTTTCTTTTGTCATTATCATCACTTCAGTATACTTTTTGATATGTTTTCAGCAGCCTCAAATGGATCAATTTTTTTTTCATGTACTTTTTTAAGATATGCTGAATAGGATTTATTCGAATGTAGTACTGATGAAATTTTTTCGTTGATATTGCCCAAAATCAGGTCATCAAGTTCTTTGGAAAGCCTTTGTTTTTCTGACAATTTTTTCTCCTTTTTCTTTTTTGATATTAATATTTTTAATTCTTTTATAAATTCGGCAACTCCCTTTCCTGTCTTAGATGATGCTTTTAGAATTACTGGGTTTTTTTCTACACTGCCAATAAAATCCTGAACTGATTGAAACAATTGTGATGCACCATCTAGGTCACTTTTGTGCACAATGTAAATATCGCCAATTTCAGTTATTCCAGCTTTTATGGTTTGTATACTATCACCGGTATGTGGATTGAATACTACAACTATAATATCGGCAATGTGAGAAATTTCTATTTCTGTTTGGCCCGCTCCAACACTTTCTATTATTATTGGATTAAATCCGGCATATTCTAATACACGTATGCTGTTTCGAATTGATCTAGAGATTGCTCCAGTTGCACCTCTTGATGCAATACTTCTAATATATGTCCCAGAATCTGTTGATTCCATCATTCGTACTCTATCACCTAGGATTGCACCTCCAGTTACATGACTAGTAGGATCTATTGCTAAGATAGCTGGGTTCATACCTAATTTTTTTAATTGAATTGATGTTTTATCAATTAATGATGATTTCCCTGCACCAGCTGATCCTGTAATACCAATCACAATAGATTTACCTGAACTTTTGAATATTTTTTTGATTAATTTTCTTGATTCTTTTTTGTCATTTTCAAAAATAGAAATTGCCTTTGCAATTGCCCCACGTTTTGCCTTTTTCAAATCAGAAGTAATGTCCAAGTATAGTTATCTTTTGTTTCTGCAATAAATATTGGTATTGTTGACAATTAGGTTGGATTAATGCCTAGAATACTTGGAATACTATGAAAAATTGGTATTTTCAGGAAAATCACTACCGTCCAAACACTGACCAAGTTATCCTAGATTGTTCTATTTTATTTCTTCAAAAGCACTTCTAAAGCTATTCTTGTTTGTTTTGGTATTTTCTTCTATGATCCATTTTGAAAATTTATGCACTTTTCTAACATGATCCATAATATCAGTACAAGTAGTATTGCACGTTTTACATCTGTATTTCATGACTACCCTGATAATCTTACCTTATAGATACCTAGGTAAAATTAGTAGAGCCTGACTGTACTATTTTTTAACTAACTGGAAAACCTAAATGCCCTTATTGTGATAATCCAGTGCTGATGATTATTCAACAAGGTTCTCTCTGACTTCCGAAGAGATTGATGAGATAAAGTTCAAGGTTTGTCTTTGAACGCCGAATTATGAAGCACAAAACTTGATTTAATTAATAAGAATATTATATTGATATTGATTTGTGCTAAGATACTCAGGAATTTGCCTCAATATCTTCTTCAAGGTCTCTGCCAAGCCCATCCCACCATTGACTAGATTCCTTTTCCATGTACAAGTTCGGGTGTGATGATATATAGATCTGCTGGTTTCTAAGTTTTCATGTAAACTATTCTAGATTTTGGTTCGTCAGACTCATGAATTTCTATTTTTAGACCAATTTCCCCAAATTGATTATGAGTTATAGAAAATGTAACTGGCATTGTTTCCCAACCATATTTTGGTGGAGAAGTAATTTGCACAGTTTCTACAAACGATTGCTGTGAAAATTCTTTATGAAATGTTTCATCCATACCCAAAATCTCAATTATTACAGAATCAGTTTTTTCTGATATATCGGCATAAGTAATCTCTATGGTATTATTTTCTGGTTTATACAAAGCATCTACAGAAATTGCCTGTGATATCATTGATTCGTCAATTGGTGAATTAGATATTGCTAAAACTATTATGATTGCTATAACAGATAAACATGCACCGATAACTAATTTTTTAATCATAGTTATATGAATTCTTTTTTGATCCGTTGCAAAAATTTGGATCTAATTCTAACTCTTTCTAATGTTTGTTCCAATATACGTTCAGTTCCTGGCATTGGATTCCTCTTAAAAAAAGTACGTACTTCTTTTTCCTGTTTGTTCTCAACTACTCCACCAATACTTGCAACAATCCTATTGGCTAATGGGTTTCCTGCTCCAAATTTTTTCACAAGATTTTTCCAATATTTTTTTAACCATGGCCAGAGAATATCCTTTCCATAAATATTAGCTGCTATATTCATAATTGGTACACGAATATTTTGTGAACGCACATCTGAAGTCAGAGAAAAATTTAGAGTTTTTATAAGAAGATTCTTCTGTTTGAAACTGCATAGTGCGGTAAGAAATCGCATTTTTTCTTCCTGAAGAATAGCCTTCTTGTAAAGTGATGTCAATTTACTATGAGTTTTCTGATCCCCCTGCCATGCCGTCAAGACAAAAACCGGTTCCTGTAAATCAGCATCAAGCGAATTTTTATTTTTAATGAATTTATTAAAGCGTTTTTTAGATTCGTTGAGTACTTCTTTATCACCTAGTTTTCCGAGTGCGGTTATCACAAAACTGCGTAGTAATGAATCAGTATGTTTTTCATTCTTCTTAGAATCCCATCCAAGGTGATCAAATATGCTCCCCAAAAATTGTAAGGCATAAACACGAATTTCATCAGAGAATTTTTCATTAATTGTAAGATTATACAGATAGTAAAGATGGTGTGCTACATTCAGCAAAGTAATGTAATCATCTTCATCATGATATGATGTAGTAAAATCAAGATATTCTTGAAGTTGTTTGACACCTGTAACACACTGTGAAAACAAATCATTTTGTAAACTCCATCGATCAACATGGTTCAGTATTTTTTCATCTACCAATAATGACAGATTCTCCAGACTCGCCTTGTCATATTCTACTCTGTAAAATCCATACCTACCGGAATTAATTATGAAATTTGAATCAGTATTTTTTAATGGTACTTTCCTACTGCGTGATTTTAACAGTATTGAGTTTTGATTGTTACCTTCATCGATCACTATAGGAATCTCCCATACACTTTTTGAGGATTTGCTACCATCAGCTAAGAATCGTTTTTGTGATAACATGACATGTGAATTTTCTCGTTGAGCAGTAACAATAGGATAACCAACTATGTCTATCCATGTTTTCATCATTGGTTTAACAGGTTTGTGTGCAACACTTCCAATCGAATTCCATAAATCTTGCCCTTCTGCATTTGAATATCTATATTTTGTTAGATAATGTTTAAGCCCTTTTCGAAAGTTTTCCACACCGACATAGTTTTCAAGCATACGTAAAACACAGCCACCCTTATCATAGCTAATTACATCAAAGATCTCTCTAATTTGTGCAGGATGCTTTACGTCTACATTAATTGGATGAGAATTCTTCAATGCGTCCAGACTCATAGCTTGTAACATAGCATCATCCAAAAATTGGTTCCAAAGATCCCATTCTGGATAAAATTTATCAACAATCTTTGTTGCCATAAATGTTGCAAAACTCTCATTCAGCCAAAGGTCATTCCACCACTTCATTGTGACAAGATTACCAAACCATTGATGTGCTAATTCATGTGATATCACTTCTGCAATGTACTGCTTTGTCTTAGTTGAGGATGTCTTTGGATCGTAAAGTAAAATCGCCTCTCTAAATGTAATTGCACCCCAATTTTCCATTGCACCTGCAGCAAAATCAGGAATTGCAATCATGTCAAGTTTGGGAAGTGGGTATTTTATTCCAAAATATTTTTCATATTCAGCAAGGAATTGTTTTGTGAATTGTAATGAAAGTTTTCCTTTATTCTTATTACCCTTTGTGGTAACAATTCGTAGTTTTATATCACGCAATTTTCCATGCAAATACTCGAACTCACCCACTCCAAGATAGAGAAGGTATGTAGACATTATTGGGGTTCGCTGAAACTCGTACAAAAATTTAGAGTCAACAGTTTTCTTAGATGATACAGGCATATTTGAAATTGCATCAAGATGTTTATCCACTAATAATGAAACATCAAAAGTAGCTTTAACAGCTGGTTCATCCCAACATGGAAATGCTCTTCTAGCATCAGCAGCCTCAAACTGTGTTGTTGCTAGATATTTTGTTTTTCCATTTTGATCTTTATACTGGCTTTTGTAAAATCCCAAAAGTCTGTCATTTAAAGTCCCAGTAAATTCAATACATAATTTTACCTTTCCCTTAATTTTTTTGGCAAGTTTTATTGTCAGTTTTTCATTTTTCTTATTCAGTGATGTAGTTGCAGTGATAGTTTTTCTACCCTGTATTATATGGGATTTCTTTATTTTCAGCTCCGCTGCGTCTAACAAAATTAAATTTGTGGGTTTTGAAATATCGAGAGTGATGATTTCTGTACCATTAAACGTAAAATTATGAAATAATGGTTCAAACTCTATCTCATAATTAATTGGAGTAATGTTTGCCATATTCATGAATGTTAAGAATCATTATCTAAATTTATGTCAATAGTTATTACTTATGTTTATAACTGCATAAATTTTTTATCATTCATTGAACGATAAGGTGGTAACTGGTATTGTAATAGTTATAATATCAGTGATTGGAATGTTCCTAGGCTTGACACAATTTTTCGGTGAAGTAACTATTACGCCATAACATACAAAATTCATAATTATGAAAAGTCTATTTTCTATGTAATCTAATATTATTCATGTATGAATGCAGTGCTAATGACAGAAACGAGCTTGAATCTATACAAGGTCAAATTCTTGAAAGGATACAATATTTGAGAGAAAGAAATCTTGATATCGAGACTGATGAAATATTACTTGATTATTACAGTTTTAATGATGAAGTGATATCATGTATTCTTAATGATCATTCATTCAGCCCAATAATATTTGGAATAATGGCGGTTATAGGCATGTTTGTACTCTATAGAATTTGGAGATTAAGGAAAAAAAAATTTAAAAGATTTTAAGGGAAATATGTGAATACATAATATGAAACAAAAAACAGCATCTCGTAAAATAAAGATCCTTGTTGCAAAACTAGGTTTAGATGGTCATGATAGAGGTGCATTAGTTTTATGCCGTGGATTTAGAGATGCTGGAATGGAAGTAATTTATTCTGGTTTATTTGCTACACCCGATAGAATAGCACAGATTGCAGAAGATGAGGATGTTGATGCAGTTGCATTGAGTTTGTTGAATGGGGCGCATGGGACATTGTTTCCTAAAGTTGTCAAGGTGTTAAAGAAAAAAGGAATTAAAGATGTACTTGTTGTAGGTGGTGGAACAATTCCAGAGGAAGATAAGAAAGATCTTGAAAAATCTGGTGTTAGTGGAAACTTTGGACCTGGAACATCACTTGATGATATAATAAAGCATATCAAAAATGGTGTTTCTAAACTAAGAAAATTATAATCATTCTGTAGAATCAGGCCACATCATTTTCCGCATCTGCTTACCTACTTGTTCGATTTGATGTGAATCTAATTGTTTCATATATTTATCAAATGCATCTTTGCCATTTTTTTCATATTCGTCTAACCATTCCTTGTTGAATGTTCCATCCTGTATTTGTTGTAGAACATTTTTCATTTGCTCTTTTGTCTGATTGTTCATTACCATCGGACCACGTGTTAGACCTCCATATCTAGCGGTTTCACTTACACGTCTCCACATACCATTAATTCCATATTTCTGAATCATATCAACAATAAGTTTCAATTCATGTAAAACTTCAAAGTATGCAATCTCTGGTTGATATCCTGCTTCAACCAATGTTTCAAATGCATTTACAACCATAGATGCAGAACCACCACAAAGATCAGCTTGTTCACCAAACCAATCGGTTTCCACTTCTTCTTTGAATGTAGTTTTGATTAAACCTGCGCGTGCACTTCCAATTCCCTTAGCAATTCCAAGTGTTCTGTCCCACGCAGTTCCAGTCTTATCCTGTTCTACCGCAACAATTGATGGTGTTCCAAAATTCTCAAGATAGGTCTCTCTTACCTTAGAGCCTGGACCCTTTGGTGCAATCATGATAATATCAACATTGTCAGGTGCTTTTATCCATCCCCAATAAATTGCAGCTGCATGCGAAAATGCTAGTGCATTTCCTTCAGAAAGATTTGGTTCTATCTCATTCTGGTAGACCTTGGATTGAACCATGTCTGGAATTAAGATGTGTATGATGTCAGCCTTTTTACAAGCATCTGCAACGGACATCACTTCATGCCCATCATTCTTTGCCTTATTCCAGCTAGAACCACCCTCCTTTAGACCTACTATGACTTTGAGACCAGAATCCTTTAGATTGTTAGCCTGTGCATCCCCTTGAATTCCATACCCAATAATTGCGATTATTTGTTCTTTGATTGAATCTAGGCTAATATCAGAATCTTTCCAAGTCGTTGCCATGGCAAAAATACTGAATTCTACACATATAATCTATATCTTAATCTCCCTATTACACTTGATACATCTAACCATAACACCATCAGCATCAATACGTTCAAACTTTTTTGAACCACAGTTTGTACAAATTGGGCATGCACGTGCAGATTTCACAAATAATGGTTATTTTATCTACATTTGAAGTTAATTGATTTTACCACTACCAATTACACGTACTGAGGTAGATTCCGGCTTGATCAAAAGACAAATCTCATTTTTTCTGCAAACAACTGGTTTATCCAATATTAGTTTGACAGGAGATATTGAGGAAAATTTTGCAGCTTTTACTTGTAATCCAATATTTACAAGACACATTTGATTTTCAGAAATCTCACCTTTATAGAATGGTGACTGTTTAAAATCAATTTCAAGTTCATGTTTTATTTCAAATGATTCATCAGAAGTGATTATATCTCCCCTTCCAACTTCGTCTGGTTTGATTCCTTTTAATGATAGGCCAACCCTCGCTGGACAAACTGCCTGCTTCACGTCATCATCATGCATTTGGATTGATTTCAACATCACGTCAGTGCCAGATGGAAGATGTTTAAGATTATCATATTGATTTATTGTTCCCTGTAACACTTTACCCAAAACTACTGTGCCAACACCCTTTACATCAAAAGAATGATCAATCACAATTTGTGCAGGACCATCATTTGAAACAGGTGGAAGTTTTATCAATTCTTCCTTGATGTTCGGTGAATCTATCTTCCTGTAATTCTGTAACACAGTTCCTTTTATCATGCTATGAAGGCGATTTTCATCAACCTCGTAGGAATGGCTTAGTATTCCATTTTTTTTATTTAGCATATCGAGTGCAATGATTTGTTCTCCAGTGTATCTGTCAAGCGATGCAACATAAAAAATTACATACTCTGCAATATTTATCGCCTGTAGTAGTGGTTGTATTTTTTCTGGAAATCCGTTGGGTACTACCCATGTTCTAATTATGTCTGATTCTTTTCTATCATAAACTGTAAGATCTGTCACCGTACCTTTTTTTCCAAAATCATTTGCTATTGTTTGTTCACCAAGAACAACAAAATTCACTGATCTCATGGAAAAGCCCTAAGTACAGATGCATAACTAGCAAATCGATGATTTTTTGGTTTTACCATGGTTTGAGAGTATTTTGGTACTGTTTTTCCATCAGCCCCTCTATACCCAATTGGTCTATCAACCCAATTCCAATAATCAGCTAAACGTAGAACATCATCATGTGGACTATAATAATTTCTAATTTTTCTTGCGACGATTTTTTGGGATATAGAGCCATTTTTCATATTTAATGAATTACTGGGTATAGACCCCCCAAAAAAATAAACTGCTTCTATAATTCCTTTATTTTTTGCATTTCTTGCAAGATTTTTTATCGTACTCATAATCACATGTGCCCCAAGAGAATGTCCTATGAGTCTGATTTTTGTTTCTGGACTTTTATGTTTAAAATCATCAATAAATTTAGCCAAATTTCTTCCATTTTTGTTGGCTATTATCACACCTGTATGCAAAGCATGAAGTGCGTATGAAATGTATTGTGCACCAACGGTGTTTGAATCATAACTATATCCTATAACAGGATGTTTGTAGCCAAGAGCAGATAACCTCCTTCTCGCTGTGATAAACTTTGTGAGTGCGCCTGTTGCATTATTTCGCAAGCCATGAATCATAATAGTTATTTCTTTTGTTCCAACTAATGCATCAAACATTCGTTTTGGATACAAATGATATGGCTCATGTTGTAGTGTAGCACCAGAATCCAAATCATAAAAACCCCTTGTAGATATACGTGGAAAAATCTTTTTCAATTTACATGCTATCTCCAAGCTTGGCACTTTGTTCCTTTATCACAGATTCTTCTATTTTTTGAAAGAGTGGAAATATTTTACCAAGCTTGTGACCCTGCTTTATCGATATGTTTGATATTTCATCAAAACCTTGTGTCGAAATATTATCATGCATACCCAACTGTATCCAAATTTTTTGTGATGATTCTGGTAAAAATGGATAGATGGCTATTGCCAAACTTCGAACAGCATTAACGGATAGATATATGCATGAATTTGTACCGGAATTATTCTTCCATGGTTCTTTATGTTGGAAATATTGGTTAAAATGAGCTGAAAACTGTAATATTTTTTTTAATGCTCTATCAAGATGGTTTTGTTCCATTAATGTACCAATCTCTGTAACAAATTCTTTGATTAATTTCTCTGATTCTTTATCTGCGTCATCAAATTCTTCTGGTTCTGGAATAACACCATCAAATGATTTTACAGTAAATCCTAGTACGCGATTCACCAAATTCCCAAAATTGCCTATCAATTCAGAGTTTATCTTGGTTGCAAACTCATTCCAATCAAAATTGAGATCATCTTGAGAGTATGGATTTATGGATACAAGATAAAATCTGAGATAGTCAGCTGGAAATATCTGTAAGAAATCTTTCAAGCCTATATACCAATTTCTACTTTTTGAGATTTTTTTTGACTGTAATGTAAGATGTCCCCTTGTTGGAATATAATCAGGAAGTTTGTATTCCTCCTCAATTCCCAAACGCATTGCTGGCAAAAATAAATAGTGATGATAAACTATATCCTTTCCAATAAAATGATAAATGTCAGATTCATTCCAAAATTTTTTCCCATCCTTACCACTATCATTAAGAAATTTTACAGCCGATGAAATGTATGCGAGATGGTTATCAAACCAACCGTAAAACACCTTATCATTCACACTGTCAATAGGAACAGGAATTCCCCAAGATATATCACGAGTAATATCCCAATCAGTTAGTCCTTCCTTGATCCAATTCTGTACATATTTTTTGACATCTTTTTGTAGGTTTTGATTATCCTCAAGATATTGTGATAATTTTTCTGAAAAATTTTTCAGTTTGAAAAAATAATGAGTTGTTTTTTCCTTAACTGGTGGTTGTCCGCAAATTGAACAATGTGGATTTTCAATTTCTTCTGGAACACGACCACATTTTTCACATAAATCAGAATATTGTTCTTCTGACTTACAGTATGGACATGTACCAATTACATATCTATCAGGCAAAAATTTCTTATCATTATTACAGTAAAACTGGATTATGTCATTTTCATAAATATATCCGGCGTTTTCAAGTTTCTTGAATACATATTGAACAAACTCCTTGTTTTCAGAAGAACTTGTTCTGTAAAAGAAATCAAATTCTATATTAAATGCCGCAAAATCTTCAGCGTCACGCTTGTTCCAATATTTCACATACTCTTCAGGTGTTTTCCCTTCTTTCTCTGATTGTATTAGTATAGGTGTTCCAAAGTCATCAGATGCACAAATGTAATATGCCTCCACACCCTTCTGTTTTAGAAATCTTGTAGTTACATCAGCTGGTAAATATGTAGATGCGACATGTCCAAGATGGATTTCTCCATTCGCGTATGGTAGAGCACTTGTGATGATTGCTTTTGATTTCATTTGATATAGGTTTTGTAAAGTTTAGTTAAGAAGTTTTACCAGCTACTCATGTATTTGATCTGTTCCTTCGTTAACTTGTCAATCTTAACATTCATGGCTTTCAAAGCGTCAATTGCTACCTGTTTATCTATCTCACTTGGAACTGTTACAACCTTTTTTGGCATTTTTTTATGATTTTTGAGGATGTAAAGAATTGAAAGTAGTTGATTTGAAAAAGACTGTGCCATTACTTCCGGTGGATGACCTTCTGCAGCTGTCAAGTTAGCTATTCTACCCTCACCGATAAGATAGACTTTTTTGCCATTTTTTAGTACACACTCATCAAGATATGGACGTACTTGTCTAACAGATTTTGATTGCTTCAAAAGAAACTTGGAATCTACTTCAACGTCAAAGTGGCCAACGTTTCCAAGTACTGCACCATCCTTCATCTTTAAGATGTGTTCCTTTCTGATAATACTAGTCATTCCAGTTGTTGTGATGAAAATCTCACCAATTTTTGCAGCTTGTGCCATTGGCATTACATCAAAGCCATCCATATGCGCTTCTAGCGCACGTACAGGATTCACTTCTGTTACGATGACCTTGGCATTCATTCCACGACAATTTGCTGCAACACCTTTTCCAACCCAACCATATCCTGCCACCACGATTCGTTTAGATGCAAGTAACAAGTTCATTGCTCGCAAGTAGCCATCTATTGTACTTTGGCCAGTACCGTATTTGTTATCAAACATATGTTTTGTATATGCATCATTAACTGAAATGACAGGATATCGAAGTTTACCTTGTTTTTCTACAGCCCTAATCCGGTTTACACCAGCAGTAGTTTCTTCTGTAGCACCAAGAATTTTTAACGAATCGTATCTTTTATCAAAATGAGCTTTTACGTTCATATCAGAACCATCATCAGTCAAAATCTGTGGTTTGTGGTTTAGAACTTGCTGTATACACCAATCATATTCCTTAGGACTTTGACCAGCCCAACAATACGTATGAATTCCTTGTGATGCGAGAAAAGCTGCTATGTCATCCTGAGTAGTAAGTGGATTTCCACCGCAACATGCAA
>CAZDAA010000012.1:0-11971 GCA_964503555.1 uncultured Candidatus Nitrosopelagicus sp. | reverse complement strand
CACGAAATGCAAAAAAATCTCAAAGAGATTGGGGAGTAAGAAAAGGAGAACCTATTGGTGTTGCTGTAACCGTTCGAAAAGAAAATGCAATAACACTATTAAAAAAATTACTAGAGGCTAAGGATAATCAAATCAAGAAAAGATCTTTTGATAATGAAGGAAACTTTTCATTTGGAATTACTGAACATATTGACATACCAGGTGTAAAATATAACCCTAAGATTGGTATTTTAGGTTTGGAAGTATCTGTATCACTTACTAGACCTGGGTATAGTATAAGGTTGAGAAGTAAACACAAAAGCAGTGTTGGTAAAAATCATAAGATTTCAAAACAAAATGCAATTGATTTTATGAAAGAAAATTTTGAGGTGGCAATAATATAATGGTAAAAGATAGATCCTACGAGTCAACTGGAAGAAAACAACATAGATTTGGAAGAGGTTCACGTTGGTGTAAACGATGCGGAGATTATACAGCTGTTATTCAAAAATATGATTTATCTATATGTAGACGTTGTTTTAGAGAAGTTGCTACTTCATTGGGATTTAGGAAAAATAATTAGGTGAATGATATGCCAGCGATTAATATTTTAGCAAATTTATTTACAACATTATACAATACTGAAGATCGAAGAAAAGAACAATGTGTGATTTTACCAACATCAAAAATTGCGTCACAGGTACTTAAAACATTAAAGGATGAAGGATACATTGGTGAATTTGAAGAAATTGATGATAAAAGAGGTGGAAAATTCAAAATACAGCTTTTAGCAAAAATTACAAAATGTGGTGCAGTGACTCCAAGATTCAAAGTTAAAAAAAATGAATATAATGAATGGGAGCAAAAATTTCTCCCTTCGTACGATAGAGGTATGTTAATTATTACAACAAATCAAGGTGTTATGTCACATCATGAGGCTGCTAACAAAGGTATAGGAGGATTTTTGATTGGATATGTCTACTAAACAAACAGAAAAAATGGAAGTTGGGATCGTAATCCCTGAAAATGTAAAAGTTAGATTAGCTGGTCATATGCTACATGTGGAAGGACCATTAGGTAAAACACATAAAAATTTTAAAAAAATTCCTGTTGATATACAAATAAACGATGATAAAATAATGTTAAAGGCGCTTGGTGAAAGAAAAAAATATTATGCGATACTTAATACATCTAGATCATTAATTCAAACTCTTTGTGACGGTGTTGTAAATGGTTATACAATAAAAATGAAAATTGTTTATTCTCATTTTCCAATTACCGTTAAAGTAGAAGGAAAAAAAGTATTGATAGAAAATTTCCAAGGTGAAAGAGCATACAGAGTTTCTAATATATGGAATGATACAAAAGTAACTCCAAAGGGTGATGATGTTATAATAACTGGTCATGTACTTACAGATGTAACACAAACTGCTGCAGAAATTGAATTAAATTCAAGAGTAAAAAATAAAGATCATCGTGTTTTTCTTGATGGAATATACAAATATTCTAAAGCTGTTGGTATTGAAAAATAAAAATCGGTATTAGTAAATTACGATTAATATGGTACTTGATGAAGAATTTAAAAAACAAACACTTGAACTGGTAGAAAAAACATTAGAGCTTTACAAAAATGCTGGTGCATCTCCTAGAATAGGTGATGTATGGAAATGCAAAAATACTGGAGATTTTTTATGTGGATTTTTTGTTGGAGAAATGATTGGTTCTGCACTAAGTGCATTCCAGATATTTCATAAAAGAGAACCTACACCTGATGAACACTTAGAAATTGTTGAAGTGGTAGAAAAATTTAATGATGAAATAATGGAATTTTTTTCCAAGTTTAATAACTAAATCTCTAAATTATCTTTAATAAAGTAATTACGATTAAAATAGAAATACCAACAACAGACATAGCTTTTCCAAGATTTTCTTGCTTTGTCTTCTCTTTGGAAATGTTTGTTGAGGAATTTTTATAACTATTTGACATTTTGATGAAATTTCTAATATCAGGTATTATCTAAACCAAACTGTTAATGATTGTAAATAAACTGAAAACTGTCTAAATTTTTCCCAATTTTCCATTTTTTACACGAGTCGTAAAGATTAAATCGCTTCTTCAAAAGGTAAAAACCATGCCGCCCTAGCTCAGCGTGGTAGAGCGTCGGACTGTTAATCCGTTGGTCGTCAGTTCAAGTCTGACGGGCGGCGTCTTTTATATTTCTAAATTCGAATTTAGAAATATACTAAATCTGCATTAGATAGACAAAATTGTTGATGTTAATAGACAATTTAGATCTAATAACAGATCGCACAAAAGTATGTTGCAGGAGATTTATGATGGTCAGAACGAGGCGTGCAAATAGATATTGTGTTGATTGTGGTGCTAGATTAGTATATTATCCACGATTATCAAATCCAAAGGCGCCAAATGAGCATCGAGTTTTAGTTTATGCATGCCCGGATTGCACAAATAATTTTGAAAAACCAAAGATGTTTTCAATTAAACGTAATGTTGTAGATGAACCATTAGAAACTGTTGAGATTGAAATTAACCAAACTAGAAAGAAACTTGCAAATAGTAATTAGTATGAAAAACTCACTTGAGTGAATTGTATCCAGAGAAAAAACGTAGTAATTGGTGGTATTTAGCTCCGCTACTAGCTGGTATAATTGGAGGTATATGTGCTTATTTTGCTTTGAGAAAAGATGATCTGCCAAAAGCAAAAAAATGTCTTTATTTAGGAATTATTATGTTAGTTATTGGTGTTATTCTAGAAGGATTCTTTGCTACAGTTGTTTTGGACCAGGGTTATAACATAAATGTATAAATGTTTCTAAATTCGAATTTAGAAATATACACATGTTCTTCTTTCAAGTATTTAAAAAAATAGAAATAGCGGTTATCTTTATCAGATAGCAAAATTACCTTTTACGTTTTTTTGCTCCGCCTTTTTTCTTGCCGCCGCCTTTCTTCTTGGCTCCGCCTTTTCTCTTGGCTCCGCCTTTTCTCTTGGCTCCGCCTTTCTTCTTGGCTCCGCCTCTCTTTCTAGAACGTGCAGCTTTCTTTGCTGCTAAACTACGCTTACGTTTTGCTGCAGCTTTCTTAGCAGCAGCGCTACGCTTACGTTTTGCTGCAGCTTTTGAAGCAGCAGCTTTTTTAGCAGCAGCATTTCTTTTCCTCGTACGTGCAGCTTTCTTAGCAGCAGCACTACGTTTGGCTTTAGATGTTGCCATTAATTTTTCGCCATGATATTATGTCTTATGTAGTAGAAGTCACGTATTTTTGCCCAATTACAGTATTTTATTGACACATTTTTTTTCTCCGATCATAATTTTTAACCAAAAAAGGGGGTTTAGCTTCTAAACCTGACTCAAAAAGATGATCGGTTTGTTGATGGCCAAGCAGGGTGGTTTTATGCTTGGATCGTATATGTAGGAATAAATGTTCAACCCCCCCTTATTTTGGTCAATTATGAAAAAATCACTCTAGTCATAATTTGATGATCTGGTAAGGGGGATTTAGCTTCTAGGCATGAATACAAAAATTTTAGTTTAAAATGACTTGTGTAAAAATCGACTAGTTTTATCACTCATCTCCACAATTTTGATCAATGTTTCCATAAAAAATGACTGTATTAGTTGTTCTTTTTTGTCTAATACAACATAAACCCCCACCTTTTTTTTACCATCTTCATCAAAAAACTTGTTAACTGCTTTGATCGAATAACAAAAATCGGTTATTTTTTGCTCAAAGTTTTCTTTTTCTATCTTGTTTAATTTCAAAAATCTCATCATTTGATTGTTTTTTAAAGGGATTTTTATCCCGATAACCAGGATATTCAATTGTTGATTAGGTTCGAAAATCTCCAAATTGTTACCAAGTGCATCTACATTTTTTATAACAAACTTGAACTTATCTTGATTTGATTTTAATTCTTCAAAGGTGTAATTCTCGTGAATTAACCATCGCTCAACACTTTCACGTAGGTTCTGCATAGGTATTGAACATGATAATCGAAATCTATACCTTACCATGAAGGTTTAGTGTGTTTCTAAATTCGAATTTAGAAATATACTAAATTACGTATGGTCATCTAATCTCAGGCATTACAAAAATTTTTTCTGGTTTTATCTTAAAGATGATTCGTTTTTCATTTTCTCTTTTAAACGGATATTCACTTATTCCCATATACTGCTTGGTTAATTCATTGGCATGTAAATAATCATAATCTGGGATTATTTCAATAACTTTGCCCTTGATTGTTGTCATATTCAATGGATTATCATGTTCTACAACTGAAACAGCCACACGGGGATCATTTTTGACATTTCTATGTTTTATTCTACCTTCAGCAGTATTTATCAAAATATGATTGTCAGTGTAATTACCCCAAACTGGTGTCAGTTGTGGTGAACCATCAGTGTTAATAGTAGCAATAAAAATAAGATTTTTCCCTTGAAATAATTTTTCAACTTTTGAATCCATGTGTTGTTTAAGCAAATTCTAATATTTAATCTACAGTTTATGATTAATATGAAAATTGAAATCCCTTTTAGGGGTCATAAAAACATAGTTTCACTTCATGAAAAAACACTTGAAATCACTAAAGATCAAGATTTAACAATAAATGGTGATTGTATCATAGGAATTGATGCAAATTTGGCGTGTAGGGATCTACCTGAAAACTTAAAAAAAAATGTAATGTCAGACGATGCAAAAATTACTTTTACAATTAAAGCTGGTAAATATTCATTTTCGGTTCATGGAAATGGATCAAAAAAACTAACCCTTAAGCATCCAAAAGATATAGTTTTACGTAAAAGTGCATTTACCTGTACTAGAACATTGGCAATCAATTGTGATAAAGCATCAAGTGATATACCAAGAGAGATGATTCATGTACTTCAAAACCCAAAAATTATAGGAAAAATGATTATAGAAGTAGAATAAAATATTATTTTTTTTCTAAAACAGCAGTAGTAGCCCTAGATACAATTTCCATTACAAGATAATCATGAAAATCTGGATCATTTTGTTTTTTTGGGATTTTTTTGGATATTGTTGAACAAAGTTTTTCAAGTTTTAATGATGTTGATTTTATTATAGAAGCATATCTAGAGTTAAAATCTCCTGGTAAGTCAAATTCTAAAAATTTTGCAGAGGTCCCATAATATTTTATGATAGCTCCTCTCGACTCCTCAATTTTTACAATTTCTATGAGACCAGCGGTTTTAAGAATATCAAGATGATGTCTAATTGTTGTTAATGCCTTTTTATGACCAAATTTTTTCAAATGTTGAGTAATTCGGTATGCATCTAATTGCTTATTATATAATATTTGTAAAATTTTCACACGTAAAGGATCATCTACAGCTTTTGCGTGTTCTATTCCAATAGTAATAATTCTATTAACACTAATATTTTTTTTCAACAATACTGCCATATGTAATAATTACAATAAGAGCTAAAATTATGTTAAATCAGATTTTTTTATCTATTGACATTAATTTTATTAATTTGCTATTAATAATTTAATAGGTATATTATATATAATAGATTAATACTATTAAATTAAATATACTATTATTAATATAGTAGTAAAAAAAATAATCACGATAAACTGATAAATTCTATAATGAGCAACGATGTGATTCGAGTTGAAATAACTAGTAATTAATGTATAATATATCAATCCTGTTCAGGAATGACAGAAAGAGTGGTAGTGGTTATGACATTATTTATTTGTCTAATATGCTTGGTAATATCATTTTCAATTTTTTTTTCTGATTGATCTTCAATTTTGACTAGAATATCATAAAACCCAAAAGTTCCTTTAGATTCTTTTACAAAGTGCAAACTAAGTAATTCTTTTAATATTTTCATCTCATATCCAATCTCACATTGTACCAAAACATATGCAATACTCATTATACTTCACCCTTCATTTCTTTACGTGTTTTAAAAACAGGAGTAATTCCTAATGAAGTATAATCACCTGATGTACATGTAAAACATAATGAATCCTTTTGAATACCAATAGCATTTGCAAGATTCTCAGGATCGTTATATCCTAGAAAATCTGCGCCTATATCACGCCGAACATTTTCAATAATTTCTTCTTCTGAATATTTTTTATCATCGATATAAGTTGCCAATTCATCTTGAGATGGAAAATCAATACCTGCATAACAAGGAAACCTGATTGGTGGATATGTAATAAGCATAGTAATTTTACTCGCTCCTGCTTTTCTTAATGCTTTTATTATTGCTTTTGAACTTGTTCCTCTAACTAAACTATCGTCAACAACAACAACATGTTTATTCTCAATAATCTCTCGAATTGGAATAATCCACCTGTTGATTTCTATACGGTCAGTTTGATGCGGCTCAATAAAACTTCTAAGTGGTCCCTTCTTACTATAACGATCTTTTAGTAATCCTTCATCAAAAGGAACACCAAGTTCCTGTGCAAACCCAAGTGCTGCTGGCCTAGCAGAATCAGGTACAGGGATAACTAAATCAGCATCTTTTATAGGAAATTTCCTAGCAAGATATTTACCAATTCTTTTTCTTGCTACATAGATGTTAGAGCCTTCCATTTTACTTGTTGGATGCGCAAAATATGTAAACTCGAATGAACAATGTGCGTGAGTTTTATCCTCTGAAAATGATTGAGATTCTATACCATTTTTAGAAAATTTGATTAATTCCCCAGGAGAAACATCACGTATTAACTCAGCGCCTATCGCTGAAAAAGCTGAGGATTCTGAAGCAACAATATGTACTCTTCCATCATTTTTTTCACCTAAAACAAGTGGTCGAAAACCACATGGATCACGTGCTGCATAAACAGATGTATCATCAGACAAAAAGGTAAAGCAATATGAGCCAATCATCTCATTCTTTAGAATTGATAATGCTTTGGACATCTGTCCTTTTTCTTTTATCAGTGAAACTAATCTTTGTGCTGCAATCATTGTATCACTCGTATTCTGTGGTGTAAATGAACAACCACCAACAACATTAGATAGTTCTTCTACGTTTGAGATTGTTCCATTATGTGCAACACATAAATCACGAACCTTGAGTGGTTGTGCATTATCGATGTTACTTTTCCCAATTGTAGAATATCTAACATGTCCAATTGCAGAAGCAGATGAATATTCCATAGAAATTTTCTTGAATTCTGATGCTGAAGAAGAAACCAAACCTATTTTTTTTAATGGTGATTTATTTGGTACAGCAATTCCCCATGCCTCTTGACCTCTATGTTGAAGTGCACGCAACGAATCAATAAGCATTGGAATAACATTAACACCATCCAAACTATGAATCCCTACAACTCCACAATTTTCTTTAACCATGTTTCAACAAATCCTCCAACCCATTGAAATATCTTTTTCGCATGACATCAACATTACTCTTCACTAGATTATTTGATTTATGTGTAACACTAATTTGTTCGCCAGAAAATTTACCAAGAACACCAAAGAGTATTTTTTGCTTGGAAAGATATTGTTTAACGCGAGTTATATTTTTCCCATCAACTACCAACAAATAACGAGAATGACTTTCTGAAAACAATATTTTTTCATGGCTAAGATTTTTAATAGTTGGTATTTTTTCAATGTCAATACTACATCCAATATTGCCATTAATTGACAATTCTGATAATGCTATGGCAAATCCTCCTTTTGAGCAATCATGTGCACATTTAATTAAATTATTTTTTATCAATGATAACACTGTAATCATATTGAGTTTAGAGATCTTAAAATCAACAGTTGGACAGTTCCCGCCAATAAATTTATGGATGTATTCAAAATATTCGGAACCACCAAGCTCATCTTTTGTTTTACCAATAATTAATAAATAATCACCATTGCTTGGAGGCACTGGTACCAATGGAGGTTTATCTATAATTCCTAAAACACCTATGAGTGGAGTTGGTTTTATTGGTCCACTAGGAGTTTCGTTATAGAAACTAACTTTACCACCAACACATGGAACTCTTAAAAATTTTGCAAAATCAGATAAGCCTTCAAGTGATTCCATAAAAGTCCAAAATATTTCTGGATCCTCAGGATTACCAAATTGAAGATGATCAACCATTCCGATTGGATTTGCTCCAGTACAAACAACATTTCTACATGCTTCTTCAAAACAGCCAATAGCACCCTGTCTGGGATTAAGATAACAGTGTTTTGGGTTTCCATCAATTTTTACTGAAAGAAATTTCCCATTATCTAATCTAAGAACGGATGCATCAAACCCTGGTTTCACGACAGTTCTAATTCCAACTTCATGATCATATTGGTGAAAAACCCAATGTTTGCTTGCAATATTTGGACTAGATAATAATTTTAAAATTGTTTTTGAATAATCAAGTATTTTTTTATTTTTATTTTCTTTTTTTAAATGTCTCAAATACTTTGGCATTATTTTCTTTCGATCAAGTAATGGTGCATTAGCAACAAAATCTGCAGGTAGTAATGCAAATGTATTTTCACCTTTTCTTACATGCATCATCTTATCACTTTTGACATAACCAATTGGTGAACAACTCACTCTAAATTTATTACAGATCTCATTTAATTTTGGTAATTTTTTCTTCTCTGTAATTATTAACATTCTTTCTTGTGATTCAGAAATCATTATTTCATCAGGTGATAAACCATCTTCTCTTGTATGAATATTGTCAACATCTAACTCTATTCCAATGCCCAAACTTTCAGCTGTTTCAGAAATTGCACATGATAATCCACCACCACCTAAATCTTTCATTGCGTTTATGCATTTTTCATTTCTTGCCTCAAGTATTGTTTCTATAATTAATTTCTCAATAAACGGATCAGGAATTTGCACTGCTGAACGATCTTCACCTTCTAATAAATCAGAAGCAAATTGTGAACCTCCTATTCCATCACGGCCAGTAGGACCACCTATTAAAACTACTAAATCACCCACATTCGCATGATTTTTTATGAGTTTATCTTTTTTCCCGAATCCAATTGCCGCAACATCAACTAATGCATAATTTTTATAACATTCATCAAATTCAACTTCACCACCTATAGTTGGTATACCCAAACAGTTTCCATAATCAGCAATACCAGAAACTGCGTTTTTAAAAAGCCAACGTGCATGAGTGTCATTTTCAATATCGCCAAAACGTAATCCATCAAAGATTGCAATTGGACGCGTTCCAGCTGATAAAATATCACGAATAACACCGCCTACACCTGTTGCAGCTCCTCCATATGGTTCAACAGCTGATGGATGATTATGACTTTCAATATGCACAGTCACAACATAACCATCTCCAACATCCAAAACGCCAGAATCATATCCTTTTTCATTAATTACATTTCTTCCAGTAGTAGGCAATATTCTCAGATGTTTTTTGGATGACTTGTATGAACAATGTTCTGACCATTCTGCAGCAATTATCTGTCGTTCAGTAGTACTCAACTCTCTACCAATTTTTTTGGCTATATGTTTTGATTCTTGAACACTCAAACTCATTTTTCAATACCAGCTGTTTTTAGCAATGATTCAAAGATTAGTGATGAAGGTTTGTTATCTGTTGGATTTATTTCTGATTCAGCTGCACGTTCTGGATGAGGCATCATCCCAACTACATTACCAGATTCATTACATATTCCAGCAATATTCAATGATGAACCATTAAGAGATTCTTCATATGTAAAAACTATTTGATTTTTTTCTTGCAATTTTTGAAGTGTTTTTTTATCTGCAAAATATCTGCCCTCACCATTAGCTATAGGGATTGAAATTTTTTGTCCTTGTTTTAGTTTATTTGTAAATGGTGTATTATTATTTTGTACTATAAGATTAATCCATTTGCACATAAAATTCATTGTTGTATTTTTTAGTAAAACTCCTGGCAAAAGACCAGATTCAACAAGTATTTGAAAACCATTACATATACCAAGAACAGGTACACCTTTTTTTGCCATATTTTTCACATCAGAAATAATTGGACTGTGAGCAGCGATAACACCGGCTCTCAGCCTATCACCGTATGAAAATCCACCTGGTAGAATAACGGCGTCAATTTTTGATGGTAAGTGTTTTTCATGCCAAAAATACTCTGCTTCTAGATCAAAAACATCAGTTAGTACATGAAAGATGTCACGATCGCAATTACTCCCTGGAAAAACTACTATGCCTACCTTCACATATTCCCTTGTAGTTTCGTGTTATTAAATCAACACAAAACAGTTTTTAATTAAAAAATTAGTAATTGAGCATGGGTCAAGTTAGAGATATCATGGAAAAAAATGTTATCACAATCGACATAAATGAAACTGCAAATCATGCTGCAAATCAAATGAAAGAAAATGATATCAGTTTTCTTGTGATAATTGAAAATGGAAAACCTGTTGGTGTTGTAAGTGAGCGTGACTTCGTTCAAAAACTATGTATTAACAATCAAAACTCATCCGATGTAAAAATTTCAGATATAATGTCGTATAAATTTAGATGGGTTAACCCCACCACAAAAATTGAAGATGCAATTCAAAAAATGCTGAATAACAATATTAGAAGGCTACTGATTCTTGATGATGAAAAACTTGTAGGAGTTATCACACAAACAGATCTGGCAAGTTACTTACGTGAAAAGCTAATGATTGACGGTACGATAAAAGACATTAAAAAATAGATCAATCAGTCATAATACTAATTGATAATTTACTTACCATTGGATTAAAAATCCTTAATTCGTCACAAAGTTGTTCTATTTTTTTTTCAGCCAATTTTTTGTTTTTTTCATTTATTTGAAATTTTAATAATTTAGCAGAACGGATTTTTGATACTGAAGAGAATTTGCCTTGTAAAACAAGGTCATTTAAAATCGTCTCACCTTCAGGATCACTTATGCCGGATTTATTTTCAATTGTTACATGAACCCAATATGTAGGCATATTCATTTTCATAATTAAACGATAATATGTTTAACGCGAACGTATTTGTATCAGTAATGATGATAATCGTTTAAAATGAGTCGTTCTAGATATTGGAAATTAACATCTGATGAGGTTGAAAATCTTACTCATGACCCTGATAAAATTTTAAACTGGGAAATTAAATGTATAAAGGAACCAGAAGAAGAGGCTAAATTTATTGGTGTATTTCTCTATCGAAATGGTACACCATATGACTACAACTCAAAAAAAGGAATAGTCTATTACTATAATAATATAGAACGAAATGATCTACCAGAAATTACAAAATTTCTTCAAAAACGTTTTGGTGGTGAAAAAATTGAAAAAGGTGAAAGGATTTTCTTGGAGGGTTCTAAAGAAATCTATACAGGAAAGGAAATTGCAGATCTAGCTAATGCATTAAATGAAAAATTTCATACAAAGTCTGTCATATCTATGGAATTGGATGGTGCGACTCAGGATGAACTGAAGGAATGGGGTTATCCAGATTCTAAACTTCTTCCTATTCCTGGTAAATAATTATTAATGAAAAACATAGTAAGAATTTAGATGTCAGAACTAGATGGAATTTATGAACACTTAAACGAGCTTAGAATACGAGTTTTACGAGTAGTCATTGTAGTTGGAATCATAGCTGTATTTCTGATGACATTTCATCTCGAACCTATATCATACAATGAAGTTATACTCTATTACCCTACACCAGAACCTCTTGATAATATTGCTGCACAACTTACTAACTATTTCGAGATTAATTTGGTACCAGAAGGTGTACAATTAATACAAACTGCACCAGGTCAAGCATTTTTTGCGCAAATCTATATTGCTGCACTAGTTGGTCTTGTTGCTGGTACGCCAGTAATTATTAGAGAAATTGTAAGCTTTCTAAAACCTGCATTAAAAGAAAATGAGATAAACGTTGGAAGGACAATTACTGCTCCTATCATGGGTCTTTTTGTTTCGGGTTGTTTATTCGCATATTTTGTTGTAATACCATTCATGTTAGAATTTTTGTACAAAT
>CAZDAA010000011.1:0-12807 GCA_964503555.1 uncultured Candidatus Nitrosopelagicus sp. | reverse complement strand
TATAGACTTGCAAAATCCATTACAGTTACATCAAAATGAATTCCTTCTTTTGGCTCAACTACTAGCCCTCCACGATATTTCTTATCTTTTATAACAGCATCATTTGTAACTTCAGTTGATCTTTTATCAATTTCTTCCCTTCGAGGAATTAACATGTTATTTTTTCTATGTTCGTAGTATAGCAAACTACGTATCCACTGTGAAACACCCATCCTAGAAATATCATCAATTGGCATCCTTCCAATTCTGCTAATGGCGACGAGTAAATTCATCAACAAGTCATTATTGAAGCTAGTTAGCTTGTAGGTAAGATATGCATCATTTTGACAGTATTTTCCAATTTGATATAATGTCATTTTATCAATCTCTACCCCATAATCTAATTTTTGTTCATTTAGTAAGCCCTTTGAGACACTGTTTAATGAAAAATCAGTATATTTTTGGCCAAATGCATAAATTTGAAAAGCACGATTTGATAGAGTTCTGTACAAATCAAGATGTACACCTTCCTTTAATGTCGCAGAATCTCTCATCATGTAGAGTGGATTAGCATTTTTATCAATTCCTAGTTTATATGCACGATTGTACAAATATGGTAGATCAAACCCATCACCATTGTATGTAATTAGTAATGGATAATCTTTAATCAAGTTGAATACATCTTCTATCATTCCTTTTTCATTATCTTCGTCATAAAATCTAACTTTGATATCTGGTGCTAAATCATTAGTTCCTTCACTTATATCATTTCGCCGTAAAACAAATACCTGTTTTAATTTATCACTAGATTCAAAACCAACTGCAGTGATTCTTCCTTCCGCAGTTTTAGCATCAGGTAAACGATTTTTTTCTTCAGACTCAACTTCTATGTCTAAACTAATTCTTCTTAATTTTGGTATAGGCTGATTTAGAAGATCTGCCCAGTCTGAAACATTTTTCATGAACTGCTCATGATCTGGTATGTTTAATTCACCAAGTTTATCCCATAACATACTTTTTAGTGATAATCTAGTTTCATCAGAAATTTTAAAATCATGTGGAGTTAAGTTGTCATTTTCTATTCTATAATATTTCCCAACAATTAGTGAATTGTCGTATAAATAATTTTCATAATATTTTATATCTGCTTCCCAAGCTTCAACAATATTTCTTATACTTTTGTCAGTTTGTGTACCACCTATTGCTAATGGATCACTAACCAAAATTTTTGAAACAGTTATTGTTTCATCTTTAAGAAGATCAGTTTTTGTTACTTCCTTTATACTAATTACATCTGAACGCTCAGAGAGAAAATCTAATTCTGCCGGTGATAATTTAGAAAAACAATAGGGTTTATGACCTGTTTTGTCAGTCCATAAAACAATTTTATGAGATATTGGATCATAAAATTTTAGAACAACAGCTTTTTGTTGATTATTATAATTTGCAGAAATTAGTAATAAATTAGGTGTATTTTCTAAATTATTATTTGTGATTTGTTCTGTCATTCTAGAGGTTTTGTAATGATTTTGACCAGTATTGAATTTTGTTTTTTTCTAGTTTTTCAACCTTAACTCCCGCCTGATTAAGTAGATCATAGTCAGTTTCAGGGTATTTGTCTAGACAAATTATTCGTTTAATTCCTATTGTAATTGCCATTTTACTACATTCTAAACATGGAACAAATGTTGAATACAAGACAGTGTCTTTATTCCCAGCCTCAATTCCCAAAATTGCACAATGCATTATGGCGTTTGCCTCTGCATGATTACATAGACATCTATCAAGAGATTCACCAGATTTAATTTTGCCCTCTATTCTATCCTGGCATCTTTTACAACCACCCTCATAACAGTTTTTTATACCTGATGGCGTACCATTGTAACCCATTGAAATTTGTCTATGATCACGAACTATCACTGCACCGACTTGTCTAGTCAAACAATTAGAACGTAATTTTGCTAATTCAGCTTGTAGCATAAAATATTCATCCCATGTAGGTCTTTCAAATGATTCTGACAATGTGATTGGTTTTATTTCCTATAATATAAGATAAAGTTCATTTATCGATGTATCAGTGCTTTGGAGAAACTAGTTTTATAAGATGAACTCGATGAAAAAATCATATGCCTAAATGTTGTATATGTAAAAAGAATGAGGGCAAAATTAAGATCAAGGAAGGTAATCCTGCATACAAAGGAAAACCTATTTGTGCTGAATGTCAGGGATATAGAAAACTCTTACTTGAGGATCATAAACAGTGAACACTAACATATAGTCAACAATCATAATTCAAAACTATAAAATCAAAACATATCCATAATCAAATGGTGAAATAAGTATAATGAACTTTATCGAACATAAGTTAATCAAACCAAATTCTATAGAGATTAGGGAATACCAGACTAATCTTGCAAATGACGTAAAAAATCAAAACAGCCTTATTGTACTTCCAACAGGTCTTGGCAAAACTACCATTGCATTGCAAGTAATTGCTGATTATATGCAAAATGGAACTGGTGGAGTATTATTCCTTGCACCAACTAGAGTTTTAGTCAATCAACATTATGAATTTCTTAAAGAAAACTTGCTTATTGCCGATATTGGAATTGTAACTGGAGAAGATTTGTTAAGTAAAAGAAAGAAAAAATGGATGAATAGCGTAGTCTGTGCTACACCTGAAATAACAAAAAATGACTTTGCTAGAAATATTGTTTCTCCAAATCAATTTGCTCTTGTAATTTTCGATGAGGCACATAGAACTATAGGAGATTATGCATATTCAATAATTGCCAAATATTTCGAAAATACTAATACACGTATACTGGCTATGACTGCAACCCTTCCAAGTGAAAAAGAAAAAGCGAAGGAGATAGTCACTAGATTACATATCAAAAATTTGATTGAAAGATCAGATGAAAGTTCTGATGTAAAACCATACATTCAGAAAACTGAAACAGAGTGGGTTAAAGTAGATCTTACCAAGGAAATGAAGGCAATTCAAATGTGTATCAAACTTGCCTTAGAAGAACGCTATAAAGAATTACGTAAAAATGGTTTGCGACTTTCTGATAACAAATCTCTTTCACAATTATTGAATGCTCGACAATTTGTCCTAACTCAAAATAGACGTTCAGCAAAACCACTTTTTACGGCAATTAGAATCACATATGCGTTGAATATTTTTGAAGCACATGGAATCACATCATTCCTAAAGTTTTGTGATAGGACAAGGGAAAAAAAGGGCGCTGGCATTAAGGAGCTTTTTGAAACTGATCCTAATTTTACACGGGCAATAAGTTTGGCTAAAAATCAACAATCTAATGGTTTGGAGCATCCAAAAATTGATAGATTAGTAGATATTTTACATGATGTAGAATCTAAAGTATTAATTTTTTCTAGTTATAGAGATTCTGTTAACGTCATTCATCAAAAACTTCTTGATATGAATATATCTGCTGAAATTCTTATAGGTAAATCAGGTGAAACTGGACTCAAGCAAAAAAAGCAGATAGAGACGGTTCAACGATTTCGTGATGGGGTGACAAAAGCCCTTATTGCTACAAGAGTAGGCGAGGAAGGATTAGATATATCAGAAGTAAATTTAGTAATTTTTTATGATAATGTACCAAGCTCTATTAGATTTGTACAGAGAAAGGGAAGAACAGGAAGAAAAGACAGAGGACGCTTGGTTGTACTAATTGCAAAAAATACAATTGATGAGACTTATTATTTTATTGGTAAACGAAAAATTGAGTCAGCAAAAAATATGGGAAATAAACTGATAAAACATTTAGAAAAAGATGAAAAAGTACTAGATGATTTTTTTTAGTTATGATAAACGTTTGATAATATGATAACCATACTGTGTTTTTATTGGCTCAGAAATCTGTCCAGCCTGTAATGCAAATGCGGCATTTTCAAACTCTTTGACCATTTTTCCTCTACCAAAATAACCTAAACTTCCGTCTCTTTTTGCACTACCAGAATCAGTAGAAAATTGCCTAGCCATTTTGCCAAATTTTTCACCATTTTTTATCTTATCCAATATTTCTATAGCTTCACTTTGCTTTTTCACAAGGATATGAGAGCACTTTATTTTATCTGCCATTTCAACACTATCCAAAAATCCTTTTCCTTAATTCAGGCACGTTTTTGTATATCATATCACGGATTTTCTCTTGGTCACTTTGAGTTGGCATTTCTTTTTTTAATGATGATAGTCCTGCCATGGCTAAACCCAATGTTTGTCCAACTATTAATCCATAAACAAATTCTTTAGAATCTGAAATTTTAAGAATATCATTACTTTTTTCAATTTCTCCCAAGTATCCCTCAATTTGTGATATTGCGCTATCCATTGTTTGATTTATCATCATTTGTATTTGTTCATCATGACTCATGATTGATGAAACAAATAACATGTAATAAATATACAGTTCAAGTTCTATATACTGACTGGACTTTGTCCAAATTTTGCTAATCCATAATTTAGCTTATCAAAAATAATTTTTAAATCTGGTATTTTTTTATTATTTTTTATCAATCCATGTTTTATTGCAATAAGATATGGCTTTTTTCCTTTCCAATGATTAATTCTTTCTTTCTTTGAGTATGATGTATTTTCTAGATCAAGAATGTTGGCAGTTATATCACAGATCTTTACAAGTTTTGCATGCCAATGTGCCTTTTTTAACCCTTTCACGTAAAGTCTCTCCCTTTTTTGTTTTTCAATTCTCATGTCTTTAGTTAATGCAGTAACACATTTTGCAATATGTAGACCAAACTCATCCTTGATTTCATCAAAATCAGTTGGTGTATCTTCAATGGTGTCATGTAACCATCCTATAGATTGTATATTATTATCAGTAACACCGCTTTTTTTGATTAAGTTGACTACCATTTGTAGATGATTAATGTAAGGAGTTTTACCATCTTTTCTTGTTTGATTTTTATGTCTACTTTTTGCAAAACGTTTTGATTTAATTATTAGAGAATTATCGGTCTTAATCATTTTGTAATTTCACAGTATTTGTTACTACCCTCAAAAAATTTTACACTGGAAATGGGAATTTTATCTTTTAAATTATCAAAAATCCACATTGCAATATTTTCTGATGTAGGAAAATCAAACATATCATTGAGGTCCTTATGGTCCAAATCTTGGATTACATTCCAACATGCAGTTTTCATTTCATGAAAATCCATCACCATATTGTCTTGGTATGTATCACCTTTTTTTACATCACCCGTAACTTCAACTATAATTTTTGCAGTATGACCATGTGGTTTACCACATTTTGGATGATCTTTTAGTATATGTGCAAAATCTATCTCAAATTCAACCCCAAGTTTTGTTTGCATATTCCCTCATTGTATATGGGTTTCAAATACTTAGCGTATATCCACGAATAAATTCCAGATATAAATACAAAATTTCTCTTAAATTGTTTATATTTTCAAAATTAACGTTTCAGTTTTGGATTTATTATGGCATCTAGTGCATTTCCAATAAATACAAATGCCAATCCCGTGATTGCAATCATAGCACCAGGTGGAACAATCCACCACCATAAACCCCTAGATGCTGCACCGAAAGTATGTGCATCATGTAAAATTTGTCCCCATGTTGGAAATGTTGGATCACCAAGACCTAGAAAACTTAAACCAGCTTCTGTCGTGATTGCCGCAGGAACTGAAATTGCAATACTAGCAAAAGCATAGGGAAGTAGTTGGGGAATAATATGTTTGGAAATTATTTTAGAATCTGTTTGACCCATAATTTTTGATGCCTCAACATATTGTTTTATTTTTATTTGGAGTGTCATACTACGTGATACTTTTGCGATTCCAACCCAGCTGAATATCAATAAAAATCCAATTATCACAAATATACTGTTACTAATTGTTACGGCAAGTATAATCAAAAATGGTAGTGCAGGAAGAGCATAAATAATATCATTAAATCTCATCATACCTTCATCAGTTTTTTTTCCTTTGAAACCAGCATATACCCCATAGAGCAATCCTATTGTGACTGAGCCTATTGCAACTACAATACCAATGAATAATGCTAATGGGGTTCCCCACAAAAGACCAACTATAAGATCCCGTCGTAATTCATCCGTTCCCATCAATCCAAATGCTTTTCCTCCAATAATTAATTTAGAATCAAGAATTTCCAGCTGCTGGCTTATTCCATAAAAATTTACCAAAAACAAATATCTTCCATTCAGGACTTCACCATTCGCATCAGAAAATATCAGCATCTCACTGGATTTAGTATTTTTATTAACATCTGAATTTGCAGATTGAAATTCAAGATTTTTTTTGATATTGTTATCGGTAGTAAAAATACGTTCGTGATGTTGAGTTTTTGTATCTGAGTATGGTAATGAAGTAGATAAAAGTAGCATTTCAGTTTGATCTGGTTTAATAACAGAGATCTGAAGTAGTACTGAACCAGAATATTCAGCATCAAATTCATAGATTAATCCATCTGGGAAATCACTATAATCATAATCTAGCATAAATTGTTGCGATGTCACTGATATTATTCCATCTTTAGTGATTATCTCAGGGTTTTTTATTATGGTATGTTCTGGTATTTTTTCAGCAGTAAAATAATTCACCCATATTGGAATTGATGTTTTTGGGTATGAAATCCAATTTCCAGGATTATTCCATTGTTTGAATGTATCAATTGGTATTGTGATAACTGCCACAATCGACATAATAATAAGACAAGCTAAAATTCCAATACCGATAAGCCCGCTTCTACTTTTCATAAATTCTCGTTTGATTTCCGATGAAGATGTATCATTCATTCTCTTTTCACCCTTGGATCAAAATAACCATAAAGTAAATCAGCGATAAATATACTAATTAAAAATAAAACAGTGAGGACATATGTTGCACCAATGATAATTGGTAAATCCATTACACTAATTGCTTCAAAGTAAAGTCTTCCCATACCAGGCCAATCAAAAACAGCTTCGGTGATTATTGCACCACCTAATGAGCCCGAAAGGCTGAGTGCAAGAATTGTTACTATTGGTGGGGCTGCGTTTTTTAATGCATGTCTATAGATGATTTTATTCTTTTTTATACCAATAGCCTTTTTTGCAGTGATAAAATCTTCTTGCATTGTACCAACCATAAAATTACGTACTAGGTATGCCCAAGAGCCAAATCCAATAATTACTATAGTAATTAATGGTAATGCCATGTGATATAGTAGTGCGACAATATATCCTGGTTCACTTGGAAGTATAGATGGTGTAGCTCTTGCAGGAAAAATATGATATGTAAACGCGAATAAGAAAATCATTAGCATACCTATCCACCATACAGGAAAACTACTACTGATTACTGCAAATGTTGAAGTAAGTCTATCAACTACTGAACCTACTTTACTGCCTGATAATGCACCCAAAAATATACCAATCATTGATATGATAATTGTGGCAGTAGTAAAGAGCAAAACTGTACGTGGAATCTTTTCTAATAAGATTTCTCCAACATTTGAAGAACCAGAGTCACTTGTAAGGAATGTAGCATTTCCAAAATCAAGAATTAGTATCTTATACATTGTGAAGCCAATCCTTTGTGGAGAATACCATGGGTTATCTAGTCCAAGCGCTTTTATTCGCTGATCTATCTGTGCCTGTACAAACTCTTCAAATTCTTTTACACTATCAAAGCTTTCTACAATAGAACTATTCTCAGTGATCTCTGCTCTTACTTGATAGATTATTCCTTGTTTCAAAATAACATCCATGTTGGAACCAACCAACGCTATAGTCAACAATAGTGTAACCATTAGTACACCAAACATTGTCAGACCTCTTGTAGCAACGTATCTTTTTAGACTCAATAATCAGATCTAGAAAAATTACCTTATAACTTATTTCAGTTAAAATTTTAATTCTACACACTATTTAATAATATAGAGTAGATCTAAAATTAGTATGCGATGCGCGAGTTGTGAGAATCATAAACATTATGAATGTATTGATTGTCAAAATGATCACAAAACACATCTTTGTAATTGTGATTGTCACACTACAGAGCACAAACACGAGTAAATTGATCCATTAATACTTCCAGCAAAAAACAAGATTCATAAACCATTAAATCAATTTAGAGAAATCACGAATCTATCATGAAAAACATTGGAACATTAGAATACGTATTAGACAAATATTCAGGAACATGGACCTGGAAAATCACTGGTGATAGGGCTGTTTCTATGGTATCAAAAATAATTCCTAAGATATGGTATGGTGATGGTCCTAACGAAGTCATTGTTCCTGATGACGAAAACACTGTGAAACAAATTAAAATGATTCTAGAACGATATCCTATGGAAATACTCTCAAAATCTGTATGGCAGAGAAAATCATCCCCAGTTTTAATTAAAAAACAAAAATCAGTAAAAATTGAAAAACTTTCAAAGGCTAAACCTGGGAAACAGTTTCGTGGAAATTTATTAAATTTTCAAAAAGAGGGATTAGATTTTCTTTTAAAATCCACTGGTAATGCATTACTGGCGGATGATATGGGGTTAGGTAAGACTGTTCAGACACTTGCATATATTGCATCAGAAAAGCAATCACTACCTGTTCTTGTGGTTGCACCACTTGTCACATTAAAAAATTGGCAGCGTGAAATTATAAGATTCATGAAAAAACGAAGTAAAAATGGAAGAATAATTGAGGATGATGCACCTACTACTACACTTATCCGTACTGGAAAAAATGAACCGCTTGGGGATTTTGATTTTTATATTATCAATTATGAATTGTTGAAAAAGAGATTAGATGATATATCAAGATTAAAAATTAGAACTGTCATATGTGACGAAGTTCAACATTTACGTTCTAAAACAACACAGAAGTATACAGCTATAAAAAAAATAGCTGGATTAGATATAGTGAATTACAGAATAGGTCTTTCTGGAACACCAATCTATAATCATGGTTCTGAAATATGGCCTATAGTTGATATATTGAAACCAGGATTTTTAGGTAGTTTCAAGGAATTTTGTGAATATTTTTGTTATATGAATGAAAAAGGACGTGCTATTGTGCTTGAAAATAAACGAGAGAGTTTACGACATGAATTACAAAAACATATCATGCTTCGACGAAAAAAATCAGATGTATTAAAAGAATTGAAGGATAAAGTGAGACATAAAGAATATGTTGATGCAGATGTTGATTACTATAAAAATGAATTAAATAAAATTTGGCATAAATTAGAGCAAGAACAACAAAATGCCGAAACAGAATTTGCCAAATCTGCTTCATATCAACGAGCAATTCAGAGTGAACGACAGGCTGCGGGAATTGCAAAACTTCATCATGTAGTTGATTTTGTAAAAAATACGATGGAGATTGAAGAAAGTGTTGTAGTTTTCTGTCATCATAAATTAATACATACGTTATTGCATGAAAAATTAGGAGAGTTTAATCCAGCTTCTATAATTGGGGGTCAAACAGATAAGGTAAGACAAAATAACATAGATAATTTTCAAGAAGGAAAAACAAAATTGATGATTGCAGGCTTACGCGCTGGTAATGTAGGAATAAACCTAACAACTGCTAAATATGTTATATTTGCCGAATTAGATTGGAGTCCTGCAATCCACCGTCAGGCTGAAGATCGTTTACATAGAATAGGGCAAAAAAATACTGTTTTTGCTTATTATTTAATCGGTAATGGAACACTTGATGATCATGTTGGAGATATCTTGGTTGATAAGGAATATGAAATCGACACAATTATGGACGCAAGAACTGAATCATTTGAGAATAAAGAAAAATCAAAACTTATTCTTGCGCAAATTCATGATAAGATACGTACAAAAAACTAGAAGAATAAATATTAAAAAAGTGAGAAATGTTCCTAAGCCTTCCCTATACGGAACATTGTTGTAGTGCAAGTTGGACATGTACCTTTGGTCGCTGGTTTACCATTTTTCATAGTAACAGCAGTGGCACCTTTGATCTCTCTCTTACTTCTACATTTCACACAGTAACCTGTTGTCATGGTAAAATTGAGTGTTATCTCATATTAGCAAAGACTTGTGAACTAGATTTTACATTTTTGTGACTCTGTTTTATCTCAAAATCATCAAATAATATACAAACTCTGCCAGTTTTTCCCTCAAAACCTGGTTTTTTAAAAATAATCAAATAAAACTAGGAATATTATCAGAAATATCAATGGATTATAAACACTATTTCATTATTTTTATGATATTCTGTGTATTTTTACCAATGAATGCTTTTGCTGATCCATCTATTGATATCTCACTAGATCTTCCAATATACACAAAATCAGATATCATAACTATTTTTGGAAACATCGAACATGATGATTCATTTAATCTTGTTGTAATTGATCCAAATGCAGATATTATTTTGAATGAAACGGTTTTGATCACACAAGGAGAATTCACATATAATTTACAATTGAGTGATTATGATTTGCATATGAGTGGGATATATGAAATCTCTGTTAAATATCATGATACTGAAATTGAAATAAAAAAAGAGTTTTTTTATGATGCTGCCCAAAATGTAAATCCGGCAGGTGTAGATATAGAACGTATTAACGAATCTGACCAGATTCCTATATTCATAATCGGGATTGTTATAGTTGTAGGCATATTTCTTTTTCTTGCACGGAAAGCTATATTCAGAAGGAAAAATGAATACGATGATGAAAATTGGGCATCTAAGAAAAATCGTGATTATGAAAAATATCATTCCGAATGGATGAGTGATGAGCAAGAGTTTTCTGGAAAAGAGAAAAAAGGTATGGATGAAAATGAATTCCTAAAATCATTACAGGGTAAGAATATTCCAGATTATTATGGAATTCTTGAAATACAAAAAAACGCCAGTCAGTCTGAAATAAAAAAACAGTTTAGAACATTGGCTAAAAAATGGCATCCAGATAAGAAACATGGACCAGATGCAGAGAAGAAAATGGCAGAAATCAACATGGCATATGGTATTCTTTCAAATCAGAAGAATAGAAAACTGTATGATCAATACTATCAAAGTGATAATACAGATGATAAGGATTAGATTATAATCTGATCAGTGACTAATTTTTTATTTTTTACTCTACTGTAAAATTACATTTTTAGTAATACTAAATACATTTTATATTTTTTATCTTATGGGAATAAATTGAATTTACTTGACTTAGCGGAACAGTACTATCTAATCACTTTTGGGATAGTTATAGGAATTGGTTTATTACACGGTGCAATTTTGGGCAGGGGTATCCGTTCTCGTTTTCCAAGTTTCAAAAAGCATGCACGTATTGTTTCAAGTGTTTTATTGATATTATTTTTAGTCAATGCGATATCTAGCATACTAAAATTTGCAGAGCCAGCTAAAGTTACATTATCTACATTAGTTATTCCTACATCACCGGAGGAAATATTTTCACTAGTAATCAACCTATTAGGAATAAATGCAGGGTTATGGACTGTTATTGGTACCTTCATCACTGTTGTTCTCATTATATTCTTAAAATTTGCAGACATTCATCAAATAGCACGATATTTCATTTTCACTATAAGTTGCATTGTTTTAATAGTAGCACTGCTAGGAAAATTTACAGATTTTATACCAACCAGTTTTCAAATAACCTTATACGCCTTTTATCAGGTTGGTATCACGATAGGTATATTCCTTATAACTAGGCGTAAGGAATCTGATGTTCTATCAGAAATAAAATAACATCTACTGGAAAATTGCAATTGATTTTTTAATATTTAAGTTTAAAAATAAATTTATAATAGTTTTTTTAAGCTTGCACATCTATTCCTAATAGTTACTTCTGTGACACCTGATGCAATTGAAATTTCTTTCTGTGTTTTATTTCCACCTGATGAAATGCATGCAAGATATAACGCGGCAGCAGCTATTCCCATTGGATCCTTTCCTGCAACCATTCCAATTTTTTTAGCTTTATTCAATAATTCAATTGCTTTTCGTTTAGTCTTTTCACCAAGACCAGCTATACTAGCAATTCTTGAAACACCTTTTACAGGATCTGCTACAGGTATTTTTAGATCAAGTTCCCTGAAAATCAATCTATAACATCTAGCTACATCTTTTCTTCTTATATTGATCCCTTCTGCAACATCGTCTAATGTTCTTGGTGTTTCTGTGTTTCTACACGCAGCATAAATACACGCAGCAACTAATCCATGAATAGATCTTCCTTTCACAAGCTTTCTTTCGATTGCTTTTCTGTAAATATATGCAGCCTTCTCAATGACTGCATTGGTTAAAGATAGTTTATCTTGTAATTTATCCATCTCACTCAATGCCTGACGAAGATTTCGATCTGATGAAGAGTATGCTTGTGAACGATTATCCCACGTTCTGAGTCTTTCAATAGATTTCTTCATGTTTGTATCTAATGGCTTACCTGTTGCATCTTTATTTTGTTGACCAATAATAGTTGAAAGACCCATATCATGCATAGTAATAGATGTACCAGATCCTACTCTACTTCTATCTGGTCCGTCATTAGAAAATGAGCGCCATTCAGGTCCTCCCTCTACAATTTTATCAGTTACTACAAATCCACAAAAACTACAGAATAATTCACCTGTATTATCATCCAAAATCATTTTTGTTTTAGTACATGATGGACAACGCTGTCCAGCTGCAGATGTGCTACTCATACACTATATTAGCGATTTTATTATATAAATAAAATCTGCTACTTTCTATTCTGTTTCGTGTGTAGGTTAAGCTAATTTACTAATTCTACGATAGTAGAATAAATCACTCA
>CAZDAA010000010.1:5433-13004 GCA_964503555.1 uncultured Candidatus Nitrosopelagicus sp. | reverse complement strand
AACTATTGATTGAATTAAGAGATGTTGTGCGTAATGAAATAGGTGCAATTGCTACGCCACAGCAATTCTATTTTGTTACCAAACTACCAAAGACACGTAGTGGTAAAATTATGAGAAGATTACTAAAATCTATTGTACGTGGTGAAAAAATTGGTGATACAAGTACATTAGAAGATAAAACATCTGTTAATGAAGTACAATCAGCATTTAACGATCAAACACGATCATCTTGAAAAAACAAAATTAGTATTAATTATGATTAAACATTATTGAGTAATTTTTCAATAGCTTGACTAGCATTTACCATACCATTTTTTTTTGCATATTCAACTATGCTTTGATATTGTTTACTAGAAAAACAAATTGGCATTGTTCGTTTTTGCATATACTGATATTTTTATTTAATCTTAATATCCTTTACTGTAAAATTTCACAAAGTATTTCATAGATTGTTTAGTACAATCTGTATGGTAAGAAAGCGCCAGATCTTGGTGATCGGAAATAATGATAATGGGTGTACACCAGAATTAGAAAAACTTGCATATGATACGGGTTCTAATATTGCAAAATCTAATTCAGTTTTGATAACTGGTGGTCTTGGTGGAGTAATGCGTGCGGCATCTCATGGTGCACATGACGCTGGCGGGCTAACTGTAGGAATAATACCTCAAAATGATTTTTCTCTCGCAAATGAATTTTGTGATATAGTAATTCCCTCTGGAATGGGTTTAATGCGTGATTTTCTAAACGCACTTTCTGCAGATGGTGTTATTGTAATAGGTGGTGGCTCTGGGACACTTTCTGAAATTTGTGCAGCATATATGTATAAAAAACCAATTGTTGCATTAAAAAATTCTGGTGGAACTGCATCAAAATATGCTGATCAATTTCTTGATCATCGGAAAAATGTACAAATTATTGGTGTAGAAACTGCTGATGAAGCCATAAAATATGTTTTAGAACAAATTAACACATAGATAACAGTAATGGATCTGGTTCATAAAATGCACCATGTTGCTCAGATAATTTTTTTAATTCATTGACAATTTTTTGCATGCCAATTTCATTTGCAGTTTCAAATAATGGTTTTTTGAGATTTAATCCCAAGCTGGCAGCTTTTTCAATCTCATTTACATCACTAGCTTTGTTTGTAACAAGCCATGCTGCATTATTCAGGATGTTTGCAATTATTTGTGTCGGATCACATTTTTTGCCTAATTCTTCTGAAAGTGAAATTCTTTCATATTTATCATCAGAATATTTGTAAAACCCTTCCCCACTTTTTTGACCCAGTTTTTTTTCATTGAATAGATGTTCAATTTTTGGGTGGGGCAAAATGACTTTTTTATCCCTTAGATGCATCTCTATGGTTGCTTTGTGAATAACATCCATTCCGGTATAATCAGCTAATTCAAAAATACCCATAGGGAATCCAAGGTTAAATTTGACCGCAGAATCAATCTCCACTTGCTGAATTTTTTGCCTTTCCATTACATAACAGGCTTCATGAACGAGTGGTATGAAAAGTCTATTTACAATAAATCCTGGAACATCTTTTCTACAAATTACTGGTGTCTTATTTACAGATTTCACAAGATCAATGATAAGATTGAGAATATTATCTGAGGTTTTTTGACCAGGTATTATTTCAACAAGTTTCATTAATTGTGGTGGATTGAAGAAATGAATTCCTATAAATTTATCTGGTCTAGAGAGAGTGTTTGCGATTTCTGAAATTGGTAATGTACTAGTATTTGATGCAAAGATAACTTGGTCACCAGCGACCTTATCTAATTCTGCATATACTTTTTTTTTGAGATCCATTATTTCAGGAACGGCTTCAATCACTAAGTCACTATCGTGTACAGCATCCTTCAAATCTACTATTGGCTTTATTCTTGAAAGGATTTCTGATTCTTCTTCTAAGGAAATTCTTTCTTTTGAAACAAGTTTATCTAAACTCCATTTAATTTTCTCCATTGCCTTGTCTAGGAATTTTTGTTCGATATCCCTAAGTACTATATTATATCCAGCCATGGCAGAAACTTGAGCAATTCCATGACCCATTATTCCAGATCCTAGAACTGTTATGTTTTTAATTTCCATACCGTCCAAAGAAATTGGTATCCTTTATAATATGTTTCTTGATTATTCAAAACATGGGATTATTTGGTAAAAAGGATAGTAATAAAACAAAATGTGATGTGTGTGATCTAGAATTGCCTACACCTGAACGATTGGCGCGTCATAAAAAGAAGGCTCATGGTAACGTACCAGAGAAAAAGCCTGACACCAGTGGTAGTGGTGTTCAAGAAGGCGGTTTATGGTGATTATTCGTAATTAATACAAATGGTGAACTGTTATGGAAATGAATGATTCAAAAAAATACGGTTTGATTTTTTTATTTGCTTTTTTGGGTGCAGCTATTATCATTGGAACTGTTGTATTCCCATTTTGGAATTTAATACGCGCTGATGTTTATGAGGAAGTTGAAATTATGTTAAATGAAAGAGGTATGTGTTATGTGGATACTTCTGATAACATACCAAAAACAATTGATAATTGTGAATATCAAATCGGTGACACTGTAACTATAAAATATGGTGAAGGACTTGCATATGCAACTATTGTGAGCCCCTAACAATTGTTTTATATTTTATAAAATTTTAACGAAGTATGGATTGTATATTTTGTAAAATTGTTAATGGAGAAATTAAATCTAGACTAATTATGGAGTCTAAAAATTCTATTGCTTTTTTAGATGCATTTCCAGTTACAAAAGGACACACATTGGTAATTCCAAAAACACATTATGGTAAAATCCAAGATATGTCACAAGATGACAGTGCTGATCTTTTTCGTACTGTATATGAAGTAGTTTCTAAAATTGATAAAATTACCGGATCTACTCTTTTAGCTATACATAATGGCAAAGAAAGTGGTCAAGAAATACCACATGTTCATGTTCATCTAATACCTCGACAATCAAATGATTTAGCTGGACCGGTTCACAGTATGTTCAAAAACAGACCAAATCTTTCAGATGAAGAATTTGATCAATTACATACGATGTTAAAGAGTTATTGATTATAATGGATAGATTTTCTTCTTAGAATCTTTTTCATGAACTAATATAGCCTTTGTTGGACAGGTTTTAGCTGCATCCATTATTTTTCCTTTATGGGCACCATGTTGATTATGTACTTTTGATTTAGGATTAATGGCTGAAATCTTATCTATTACAAATACATCAGGTGCAATCGTTTCACAACTACAACAGGCTATGCATAAACTCTTGTCAACTTGAACATTCAGGTTATGATCAAATTTTTTCCTATTTTCTAGTCTATTTTTGAATATTTGTTCCATATTTTTTTCAGGATCTTCCCAAAACATTTTTTCAAAATTATTTTTTGGTTTGTGAAATACATTTTGTTCATAATCTTCCCAGAAAGATTTTTCATATAATGTCCAAAACTCTTCATTCATCTCAAAGTTCTTTGTATGACTAGTCCAGTCTTCTGTAGGTTGTGTATCTGAAGAATGTGTTTTCCAATATGCTTGTTTTGTAGTATTCATTGATGATTTTTCCTGATCAGCAGTTTTTTCATTCATCAGTTTAGAATTATTCATTTTATTTTGTTTTTTTAAATAATGATATGCTTCAGTGATTTTTTTGAACTTGTCGTCATTTCTTTCTTTTTTATTTTTATCTGGATGTAGTTCTAAGGCCAATTTTCTATATCTATATTTGGCATCACCAAATGTAGCATCAGATTCAAGAGATAATGTTTGGATTGCCTTGTATCTATTCACTAGTATTTGTTATGCTTGCATATTTTAAAAAGGATTTGAATAGCGCCGGGAGAGGGATTTGAACCCCCGAGTGCGATGCACAGACGCTATCCTGTATAAGATTTCGAGGCGTCCGCCTTACCAGGCTTGGCTATCCCGACAAAGTAAATTTATCAAAGATCCTAATATAGTCAATACTTTGAAAGATTAAATAAAAAAATAAGGTAAAAGAATGTTAGATCATGGGCGTAGACATAAAAACTCTGTTGATACGGGAAAAAACTAAACTTGAATCATTCTCTTCAAAAATAATTGCAATTGATGCATATAATGCAATTTACCAATTTTTGGCGATCATTAGGGGACCTGAAGGTATGCATCTGACAGATAGAAAAGGTAGAGTTACGAGCCATCTTACTGGTTTGATGTATCGTAATGTGAATTTTCTTTTAATGGGAATAAAACCAGTTTATGTTTTTGATGGAAAACCACCCTCTATGAAAATGGCTGAGATTGAGCGTAGAAAAAAATTAAAAAAAGCTGCAACAGTAAAATATGAAAAGGCAAAAGTTGAAGGAGATATAGAAACTGCCAGAAAATATGCACAGCAGACAACATCAATGCATGATGGAATGGTACAAGATTCCAAGCATTTACTTGATCTTTTTGGAATACCCTATGTACAGGCACCAGCTGATGGAGAAGCAATGGCAGCTCATCTGAACATAACAGGTAAGGCTCATGCTGTGGCAAGTCAAGATTATGATTCGTTGTTGTATGGAGCAAGAAATCTTGTTCGTAATTTTACAAATTCTGGTAGAAGAAAGCTTCCAAATCGTAACACCTATGTCGACGTAGAACCTGAAATTATTAATTACCAGAAAACTTTGGATGGGTTAAGCGTTACACGTGAACAATTGATTGATATCGGAATTTTAATCGGTACTGATTTTAATCCTGATGGTTTTGAGAGAATTGGCCCAAAAACTGCACTCAAACTAATCAAAGAATATAGTAAATTAGAAGATATACCACAAATACAGGAGCAACTTCATACTATTCAATTTAACAAGATCAGAGAAATCTTCTTACAGACTAGTGTATCTGAACCTGGTGATGTAGAATTTCATGATATTGATTATACCGGAATACTCAGTTATCTTTCTAGAGAAAGAGATTTTTCTGAAGATAGAGTAAATGCATCGTTAAATAGATTAAAGAAAGGATTAGAAAAAAGAAGCCAAACTTTAGAGAAGTGGTTTTGATATGGAATATACTAAAATAAAAGGACCGTATTAAATCGAATATGACCGATATTGATAATTCAAAAAATGTGTATCTTTTCACACATGGTCGTGCAGATTTGGTTGAAAAATCAATTGAACTATTAACTTCTAATGGTTTTTCAAAAGAAAAAATCATTATGGCTGATCCAAAAAAGGCTGGCGATGTTGATGATTATATGGCTATGTTATGGATGCCTCCAAATCCTGATCATATAAAAATTCAAAAGATTACAAAAGTAGAGGCAGCTGATGATTCTGGCATGATTGGAGTTTGGCAAGGTGTTTCTAAAGATGATGTCAGTAAAATTATGTTTTAAGAAATTTAATTAATCATCATCAGAGTCTTTTGGTTCATCACGTGAATCAAAAGAATTGTTAGGGCCTACCATATCTTCTGGTTTAACATCTTGATCCCATGTACCCCTTATTCCTTTTATTATTGAAAGTGCTCCCAATGCAAGAAGAATTACAACTGGAACGAAAATGAATATTTTATCCTGAAAACCAGCATCGCAATCAATTTCTGTGGGCGGTGCATCTTCATAATATTCATAGCATTTATCAAATTCAGCTTGAATTGTTAATTCACTGGATTGGGAACCAAAAACTGACATAATAATAATTCCAGAAAACACAAAGACAATACCAATTATAATAAAGCGAATATCACTCATGCATTAATTTAGTATATTCAATATTTTAGGCTATTCTAACAATTCCTTCAGTTTATCTAATGAATTCTTGTAAAATGATTCTAGGAATAAACAGAATTCATCAAATTGCGTTTGAGTCATTTCTTCAGTATTAAAATATGATTCCCATGTAACCTTGGATTTTTTACTATGTGGTGTCAACGAAATAGTTGCATGATATCCACGTAACGGTAATCCATCCACAGCTATATATGAAAAGTAATGTTCATCTTCCCAACCAATAATATATTCATTAATCACGCTACCATCCTCAAATTCTAATTGTCTGTGTGTACCTATACCAGATTTATTATGAGATTTTGATGTACATTTTTTCATTCCTACTAGCCAGTCTAAATTAATAACATCACTAATTTTTTTCCAAATTTTTTTGGATGGGGCATCAATTAGAACAGATATTTTTACATTTGCACTATGATTACTCATACTATCAGAATTATTTTTAGGCATAATCCCATATTGTATGATAATTTTTAAATTTTCTAGTTTAACACATTTAAAATTGTGATTTTATAGTAAAATACATGGTATTTGGCTGGGGCAAGAAAAAATTAGAGGAAAACGAAATTAATGTCATACCAAAGGAAAAGTATATCCTACTTTCAGACGTCACTGATATTTTGAAAGAGATTCACTCTGTCAGGGATAAAACAATCATGGCAGAAGTGAAAACATTTAGGAATAAAATCAATTCAAATCGTGAAACACTTCTAAAAATTATGAAAGAATTGAGTGGGGATACACTGAACACTGAGGAAATAGATCATCACTTAAGGAGATTAGTTGATCGGGGAAAAAGTGATGTATTATCCATAATCAAAAAAGAATGTACAAAAAATCTGATAGAAATAAATTCATTTGATGATGTTAAAATATTTAGCGAAACTGTGACCAAAATGTTAAAACGTGTTGGTGATTCATTAGGAAGACAATCTAATGTTATTCATATATTTGCAAAAAAATATGCAAAAAGACTAAAAGATGATCTCCGAGTTATGCAAAGTGACAATAAAGAGATTAATGAACTAGTTACCAATCATATTGATTTAGAAAATAAAGTTGAAGAAGTTGCTGAAAGTATTGCAGAATATGAGCAATTTCAAAAATCGTTGACAGTATTAGATGATCGTGAAGAAAATGCTAAAAAAAATATACAGAAGCTGATAGAGATGAAGAAAAATATTATTGATGGAATTGAAACATTAAAAAATAGTAAAGAGTATACGGCATATTTAAAAATTAAAGAAGAAATTAATTCTTTACTTTCAGAGAAGCTTGATATAAAAAATCAAATTGATTCACAGTTTGCAAACATATCTAGACCAATGAATAAATACATCTATATTTCATCACTTGATAAACCTCAAAAAAAATTATTGGAGAATTTAATCAATAATCCTATCGATGTATTAACTGATGAGAATAAGGATGGAATTATCCAAATATTGGAAGCGGTAGTTAAAAATGTAAAGTCAGAATCTATTTCTGTCAAAAACATTGAAAAATCATTAAACCAACTTAATCAAACAATTTCTTTAGTTGGTACATTTATTGATAAGATCAATAAATGTAGTCAATCTAAAATTGATGCTGAAAATAGATTATCCATTTTTAATTATGCCAATTTGGAGAAACTGGAACTGGATTTGAGTAAGAATAAAAATAACAAAAATGATGCCGAGTCAGAATTGGAATCTCTTGATCTTGAGAGAGATTCAATATCTGAATCAATGTCAGAATCCATCAAGTCAATACAATCTACTCTTAATCATATTTC
>CAZDAA010000010.1:0-5333 GCA_964503555.1 uncultured Candidatus Nitrosopelagicus sp. | reverse complement strand
CTGAATCAATGTCAGAATCCATCAAGTCAATACAATCTACTCTTAATCATATTTCTGCTGTACATTATGTCATAGAATTGGAATAAAATATTGATAAAAAAAAATAAGCATAAACGTAAGGTTACACTTACTGAAGAAGCAAGAGATGGAATAATATCTTTCTGTAAAATGAATCATCCTAATGAAGGAATTCTCATTTTACGTGGAAAGTCAAAGCATGGAGATGTATTTGTTGATGGTTTAGTCATACCACCATTTTCTGAAACAGGCGCTGATTTTGCTGGATTTCCACACAATCCGCTTCCACTGGATCTTAGCTATGTTGGAATAGTTCATTCACATCCTGCAGGTTCCGCAGAACCCTCACTGACTGATTTGAATAACTATTTTGGATTGGTATCCATAATAGTGAAATCACCCTATAATGATGATGACATATTTGCCTGGGATAGTAATGGTGATAAAATACCATTAGAAGTATTGGCAACTGAAAACTAGTGATCCTGACAAAACTTTATATGGTTTTTTTACCAATTTTTCTTAGTTTGATTAATTACAAGCATTATCTGATATTTTTGTTTGCATCACTTGCAGTAAGTATTGGTTTACAAATGATTTTACCATTCCCATACGGTCTTGGTGCAGCCTTAGCAATCTTCATTGTTTTTCCATTACTCTTACGAAAAAGAATGATGTCACGTATGAAAGGTTCTGGTGCATCAGGTGGTTCTGGATTTGGACTTGGTGGAGGAGGATTTTTTGGACAAGGCCAGGGCTCTGGTGTAAGATATGTTTGTCTTACTTGTAATCATAAGTTCAAAGGCGGTTCATGTCCACGCTGCGGTTCTAAAATGAAGCGTGCTGACTTTTAAAAATTTGTGATTAGATGTCTATACTTGCATTAGATGAAATAAGAAAGAAAGTAATTTACCAAAATACAGTTGATATATGGATCGCAGTTTGTTATGAAAAAGGTGTTGATTGGAATGACACTAATGGTTACAAAAAATTTATTGCATATTTATTAAAATCAAACCTAAAAATGCAAAAATTTCCTTTATGCATCAAAGAATCAGGGGGAGATTTTGAGAGAGGTCATGATAAAACAAAATTTGGCGAAGAACTTTCAGAATCAAATGATGAAGTAAGTGCTGCATATACCATTAAACTAAATGATCCGGCAACAGAAATTATTAGAGGATTTCAATTTTGACTATGGAATTTTATGGAATAGATTTGATTTAAGATCCGATTCAAACCACACTGTTTTTACTGCATTATTTTTAGCGAGATAAAAATTTATTGCAATATGTGAAAATACTTTCTCATTTTTTACTGCGCCATGTGTGTGAAGTATTCTTGGTGGAATGTAAGCTACATCCCCATTTTTTAAATTAATGGTTTTTGTTATTTTAACATGAAATTTTGATCCAGTGTGATCCTTTTTCTTATATAGAATTAAACTACCAGTACCTTTTGTAACAATTAACAATTGTGCGCCAGAATGGTAATGGAGTTTAGTTCTAGATGATTTAAGAAATTTCACATGATACATATCATGTTCATTTGGCCTTGTGATAGTAGAAATTTCTTGAATTTTTATAGGTCCAGTAAAGTAATTTTTCTTCACTTTTTTTACAGGTGATGATAATATGTTGGTTTTTTTCAAATCATCTAAAACTTACACTTTCTATCAACTAAATGTTGTGAGTAATCATAAAAATAACATAATATTAAAAACTCTTAGTATCAATATAGTGATAATATGACTCATGATGAGTATAAGATTAAGACAGTTGTTCTACGTCCTTCAATAGATTTTGATGAGACGGAAGAGATTGTAGAAAATAAAAAAACTTCACATTTTAGGGCAATGCTGCAAAAACCCAAAAAAGCCGACGTACATGTACATTCTATAAAACTATCATATGAGGCATTTTTAATTTTATCAGGAAAATATACTGCTGATTATTTTAGAAAAGTTATTCATACAATTAGTGTTGAACCAAGTGTTAAAGAGGTGATTTTAGGTGATACTATATTTCCAATTAAACGTGGGAAAACTATTTTTGGTAAATTAGGTACAAAAATAAAATCTAGTGCTAAAAGAAAAAATCAAATTGATTTAGAATTAGAAGAGCATGTATTTTTAGAGGAAGAGCAAGAAATTGCATTTGATCATCATGGGAAGGAGATTAAAATGCCTTACAAAATGAGTTCACGATTAATTGAAAGTTATCCAAAGCGTACATTACAAAACACAAAAAATGTTGTAAAAAAACCAGAGATTACATATGATGCAGCAGTTCAAAGATTGATAACTAAATTGAAAAAATCTGTTTCAATTGGCACTCGTAGTTTAGAAGAAAAAATTAATGTTAATGAAATAATTGAACTATATGTACCAATTTATGAGGCAAGATTGGTAGGACCAAAAAAAAGTGTACGGCTTATGCGAATAGACGGTATTAGGAAAAAAATCTTATAATCATTTAACAAGTTTCCTGAATTTTGGTTCATCTAATAATGAATCAAAAAATTCATCCTCTGCAGCCCATCTTTTGATGGTTTTTCGATCTTTTTTCATTGCCTGTTCTAGTAGATATAATGCTTTATCGATATTAGAAATTGCAGCATTACTTCGTGCCATTGCATAAATCACATTCACATTATCTTTATGTAATTGTAATAGTTTCTCAAAAATCTCTAACGCTCGTTTATGTTTTCCTAATTCTGCCAATTCAATCCCTTTATGGAAAAAAGCATCCATATGCTTTGGATGTTTTCTATAAATATTCTCAAAGCAGTTTAATGCTTCTTCGTGTTTTTTCATCCTTCCAAGCACGACGCCTTTGTAAAATGCTGTATTTACATTACCTGAATCGCATTTTAATGAATTATCTAAACTTTGTATCGCTTCTTCATGCTGTAATAATTTATCGTGAAGCACTCCTTTATTGTAGTGAGCTGCTGCGTATTTGGGGTCCATTTCAATGGATTTATTGTAACATTCGAATGCGCCATCAGTATTACCCATTTCTGCAAGTGATATTCCTTTATTATTTACAGCAGCCACATCATTTGGATCAATTTCTGTTACCTGATCAAAACATGTGATTGCATCCTGATATTTTTTTAACTGATTTAGTGCTAATCCCTGGTTATAAAGTGCAGTAGTATTTTTTGGATCTTGTTTTATTATTTTTTTAAAAAGTGGAATTGCTGCCTTTGGCTGCCTTTTTTCCATGTATGACATGGCCTGATAGAGTAAATCCTCTGTTTTCTGGTTCCCACTAAAAAATATCAATAAAACCACCTTATATCAAATCTTTCTCAACTTAAAGATTTGAACTTTTTTATTGCTTTTTTTGCAAGTTCTTCCATATCTCCATGTGGAAATTGTGTTGGATCATCAATTGCTATATGCTCTTTATCTTTTTTATCAGGTTTCATTTTTTTATTCTTCATATACCATATAGATTATTAAATTATTTTTTAAACTTTGTAAGAAACCTATCCGTGGATTTTGCAATATTAGTAATATCTGATTTTGTGTGTACATCTGAAAATGCACCAAGCTTACCAGGTAAAAAGAAAATGTTGTCATTCGCAATCATATGGAAATGATAATCATGTAGTTTTTTTATATTACATTTAGCCACATCATTTGCATTTTTTATCTCAGTATTTCCATTAGTTACAAAGTGTGTTAGGAAAAGTGAACCAATTCCAGTTGTAATCACTTCACCACCAAATTTTTTATCCAACATTTTTCTAGTTTCAGATCCAAAACCATTTAATTTTTTGTAAAGTTTAGTACCTTTATTTTTTAACGTACCAAGTGTTGAGTTTCCAGTTATCATTGTAAGTGGATTCGCAGAAAATGTTCCACCACCAATGTATGCACGGTTTGTTTTTGAGAATGTTGATGTATTTGCATAATTCATTAATTCATTTTTACCAGTAATAACACCAATTGGTAATCCACCACCAACTATTTTTCCCAACGTAACTATATCAGGATCAAGTTTCATTGTTTCATACATACATCCATATCTAAATCTAAAACCAGTCACAATTTCATCTAAAATTAGCAGTGAGCCATTTCTATGGCAAAATTCTTCAATTCCAATTAGATAATCTTTTGTCGCTGGTATACCACCACCACCACCAAGAACTGGTTCTATGATAACTGCTGCTAAATCATTTTTTACTGCTTTTAAAATTTTGATCGAGTCATGTAAATTATTATACGGTAATGATTTGACATATTTTTCACCAACAAGTCCACTACTTTCAGAATTATGAAATGGCCAGTTTACTGTTTTGAGTAAATCTGTAGTATAACCATGCCAACCACCATCAATTTTTGCTATAGTCTTTCTTTTGGTAGCAGTTCGTGCAAGTCTGATAGCATACATTGTTGCTTCTGTTCCAGTTGTTACATAACGAATTTTTTCTGCAACCGGCACAGCTTTTGAAATTTTTTCTGATAATTCAATTGAATTTTTACTGACAGTTCCATGCATCCAACCATTATTGATCTGTTTTTTTGCATCGTTTACAATATTTTTTGGTGAATGTCCAAGGATGAGACTCCAATGCCCCATCCAGTAATCAACATATTTGTTAGAATCCACATCAGTTAGGAATTTCCCTTTTGAAGATTTTGTCACAAATGGATACGGTTCAAAAAATCGTATGTTATGATGTACACCATTAACATGCAATTTTTTAGATTTTTTAAAAAGATTGGATGATTTTATAGTCTTTTTTTTATATATTTTTAAATCATTTTCAATCATTTTTATCCATCATTTTTTCTAATATATTACTGATCGATCTAAATATCTTTTTTTAAAATTTTTTTGAATGGTTTATATGTATTTAATAAATTTCACTTCTTGCATACGTAACGCAAGAGCGGCGCTTGTGATGAAGTATGGTATTGGACCATTTTATGATTTACAGGCCTCCAGTTACGCATACAAAATGTGGATTTGACCAAATGATCAAATCTGAAATGTGAAGATTAAGTGCATTCCGTTAATTCCAATAATTATCATGTATATACTTCTAAGATTCAGAATCCGGTTGATCCTGCCGGACCTGACTGCTATCGGATTGATACTAAGCCATGCAAGTCTTTGTAGTAATACAAGGCATACTGCTCAGTAACGCGTAGTCAACCTACCCTATGGATGGGGATAATCTCGGGAAACTGAGCATAATACCCAACAGATCATCAACTCTGGAATGATTGATGATTCAAATGATTTTTCGCCATAGGATGGGACTGCGGCCTATCAGCTTGTTGGTGAGGTAATGGCCCA
>CAZDAA010000009.1:7818-13054 GCA_964503555.1 uncultured Candidatus Nitrosopelagicus sp. | reverse complement strand
CCTGCCCGGTAGACATTTGACAAACCTTTTGATAAATATCATCTAAATCAGGACGCTCTTCTCTGTCTACTTTGATATTAACAAAATTATCGTTCATGATTTTTGCAGTTTCTTCATCCTCAAATGATTCGTGTGCCATAACATGACACCAATGACATGAACTGTACCCTACACTTAGAAAGATTGGTTTGTTTTCTTTTTTTGCTCTAGCGAGCGCTTCATCATTCCATGCATACCAATGTACTGGATTTTTAGCATGCTGTAATAGGTATGGGCTAGATTCATCACCTAGTTTATTTTCGCTCATATTATTTCCATATTGCCGCGTCGTCACGTTTGTAAATTTCCACATTAATTTGATTTAGTAACTTCTTTTTCGATCTGTCTGCCTTTTTTTCATGACTATAATCCTTCTTTTGCAATAATTCCTGTAATCGGATTAATTGTTCAAGGCTCAAATTTTGAAATTTGTTCCTAGTAACCTCATCAAGAAGTTTTATCCTCTCTTTATCCTCAGCAGTAAGTCGGTAATCCATTAATAAAAAATAGCTTTAAACTGATTTTAATTCTTATTGTTTACAAAAATTTAAGAGCATATATCAAAGTTAAAGATCATGCCTGAAAAAATGCGTGCCATGGTTCTTTCAAAACTTGGTCCCGTAGAATCAAACCCATTGAAGATGACTGAAATCGATAGACATGAGATTGCAAATCCAAAAGAGGTTTTGGTAAAAATTGAAGCATGTGGTGTATGTCATTCACAACTACATTCCATAGAAGGAGATTGGGAAGATATCGGTATACCACCAACGCTTCCAACAGTTCCTGGACACGAAATTGTGGGAAAGATTGTAGAGGTTGGAAGCGATGTTAAAAAATTCAAGATAGGTGATAGAGTAGGAATAACTCCATTGCTTAGTTCTTGTCTAGACTGTCAGTATTGCAATGAGGGTAAAGAGTATCTTTGTGAAAATATGGATGTGACTGGTGAATCTCTGAAGGGTGGTTATACAGAATACATAACTGTCTCAGAAGATTTTGCAACAAAAGTTCCTGATACTATGAAACCTGAATATGCTGCACCTCTTTTCTGTGCTGGAATCACTGCATACAAGGCAGTAAAAGCTGCTGAACCTAAAAAAAATAAGAAGATTGCAATCTTTGGTGTAGGTGGTGTAGGTCATATGGCTATACAATTTGCCAAAGTTGAAGGATGTGAAGTAAGTGCGATTTCAAGAAAAAAGAAACATTTAGAATTAGCAAAAAAATTAGGTGCAGAAAATACTTTTATCTATTCATCTAATCAAGAACAATTTCTACAAGACGTTAGTAAAAAATATGGTTTGTTTGACGCCGCAATTGTTTTTGCACCAGTTGATCAAGTAACAGATACCGCAATTAAATCAATAAAGAAAGGAGGGTTAGTAGTAGTTGCCACAGTTGGTAAGATCCCAAATTTTTTGGCATTTGAAGAAAAGACTGTTAGGGGAACTTTGATAGGTTCCAGAAAAGATATGGAAGATGTAATTAAAATCTCTGATGAAAATAAATTGGAAGTAATAACGGAAACTTTTCCTCTAGAACAAGTGAATCAAGCTTTGATTAAACTCAAAAATTCAGAAATGGATGCACGGGCGGTTCTTATTCCTTAAAATATGCGTACTGGGTTTAAAATTTGTGAACTGTATAAAATGTCATCATGTCGATGAGGCACATCTATCAATAGAAAACAATTCACTCTTAAAACGTGGGAAATGTATGATACCTACCTGTGATTGTAAAGAGTATTCTGTAGCAATAAAAAAAATTGATGAAGATCTAATCTAAAAAATAGTTCATATATGAAGTGATAATCAATACTTCATGGAGAAACACATTGCACATGATAATATCGTAAAAGAATTAGATATTATGATATCAAGAATTAATGGTCTTGAAGCTTCATCTACAGATGAATACCAAAGATCAATGTCTAGTGTTCTTAAAACACTGGCACAGGGTGAGCTTAATATGTTTCAGGAATTAGAACATATGAAAAAGGCACTTGATCTACTCACATTAGAATTATTCAAAATAAAAAACAAAACTGGTGCATGAATCCGCTCAGTTTTTGCTATCTTCAACGGCTTGATTACAAATTGGCTCGTATTTATTGACAATTTTTTGAGCTAATTGCAGCCGTGCGGATTCACTGGATTCCCACATTGGATAAATTGAAAGGTAAATGTTTTCCTCATTACCCGCATGTGACATCCAACATTTGAATTTAGGATTTTTTGTAAAAAAATCTAATTCTTCTGTTTTATCAGATTCACCAACATATAGCATGTTAAAAACTTCCTTGTTTTTTGTAAATATGATATAAACAACTTTGTCCATCGGAGGACCCCATTCGGATAATCCTATTGGGCCAAGAAACTCATATTGAAGGATCTGTATAGCCATAACAATTGATAAATATTCTAGTTTTTTTCTCTTTCGAATAATTCTATAACTGCACTAGTTCTAAGGATCTGCTGAAGAATTAAATGGTACTAGTTTCGTTTCAAATATAATATGAAAGAACCCCATCACCGAAGAAAAGTTGGATATGGTATGATTATGGTTGCAGCTTCATTATCTCTTATAGGACTATTACAGATAACCATAGGTGAAGATGTTCTTTATGGTGACACAATACAAAGACAGCAAGTGGCAGTTTTTGAAGATTGTAAAACTAATGGTTTCCAAGAACCGCAATGTGCTAAATGGATAGATCAGATACAGGTTCAAGAATGTATAGATACCATGGATGTTGATAGTTCTGAATGTTGGAAATATAGAACATGGGTAATTGCTCATGCGGAACAAGAATTATTATTGAGTGAAAAGGAAAATCAAGAATAACTGATTTATAGATAACCGTTTGAATAATCTTCCCACATGTTTTGTTTGGTTGTTAATTTATTCATCTCATATAATGCGCCAGATATAATACCAGCGTAGAAAAATGTATACAAAAATACTTGTGAGTGAGTTGGATCATTCTGTGTAAGGCTAACTGATACCATTGAAAAGAAAACAAATGTTCCAACAAATGAAATGATCTTACCAAGATAACCTCCTCCTAAGCCTACAATTTTTCGAGTGGCTGCAGCCATTAAAACTATACTAGATACAATGAGAAAAGTAGCTCCACCATTGTATGTAACTAATTTTATTAACCAATCAATCACACCGACATCAAAAATAGCACCATCTGGCACCATACTGCCTCCATGTAATGCAAAATTTACGGAACTAAATAATCCTCCAATAACAAAAAAGAACAAGAAGATCTTTACAGTTCCACGTTTAATTGGGCTTCTCGTATCGGATGGACTCATTACACGTTCAGTAATCTTCAGACCGTAAAGAAATCCTATAATGAATGTCGGCACAAACATGATGTTGATTATCATAGGTGTTTCAGAAGTAACATCTTCAATTATTGGCTTCAGTGCAACAAAAAGAATTAGAGCAGATGACGCCGCTATACAGAAAATTACAAAGGTTGAATGGCGGGCAAATAAAGAATCAGTTTCACTTGATGATGATAGCCAATTAGACATATCAAATACTAAAAAAATCTGGATTAAACATAAAGTAAAAAAATCATTAAGTTATTACTTAATTCTGTTTACCTATAGCAGTCTAGAACCCAGAAAGTAGAGGTTTATCAGGCTTAATTATTTCTCGAAGAACAATAGTGGCAAAAGAACCTCTTGAAAGTGAAAATGATACAATATTATCTTCCAATTTATAATTATCACATTTTATAGATGAATTTCTAAATCCACCATCATTACTTATCTCCTGCATTTCTTTAACAAAAAAATCCTTCTCTGTGATTTGTTCATCATCTAAAATTTTTTTTATGTAATGGTGAAAACGAGTTTTTTTGTAATATGAATATCCAACGAATGGAATAGATAATCTTTGGTAAGGATCATTTTCAAATTTTCCTAAATTACCATTTTTATCATAACACACATCATTCTCTTGTGGAGAAAACAATTCTTCGTTATTTTCAAAAGATGCACTCAGTGTCTTATTAAAAATATATGATTGATAGGATTGTACAAAAAATCGCCTTATTGATAATGGTAAAGCACGTATGGCTAGAACCGGATCATCATGTTCTATCATTTGTTTTAACACAATTTTTTCTAAATCCATTCTAGATGGTATAACACTCAAAGCATAAGAAAACCTAGATTTGTCTTTCATTACTTCTCGAATTTCAGTATTCTTTGGCGTATCGTATTCAGAAGTGAATGATAGTAAAAGCTCAACAGCCATATCAAAATCTTTCTGAATTAATGATTTCCCAATTAAATGAGTTACTGGTCTTTTGGAACCAAATCTTTGGTAGCCATAAAAATTTAAAATTTTATCATATTCGTTAAAATCACATAATGCTGTAGTTGGCTCATTAATTTTGATTTGAAAATGATTACCGATCATATTTTTTTTTGATAATGGTTTAGATGAAAATCCAATTTTTTTTAAACTATATTTTGGTTCTTGAACTTCAAAATCACGCCTAGTTTTATTTGTTGTAAAAACAAATTGTTCAGTGATGGCTGAAGCATCCTTCAAACCTAATGCTTTAAGCCTAACGCCATATTTTTTAAAAATTTCATTTAGTGCATGTGTAGTATCAATCCCATTTTTTTTTAGTTTGTAAATTGCGTAACCAGAATCTTCATTAATCATTGCCTTTGCTTTTTCTGTGATAATCTCTGATACAATAAAATCATCATTTTGATTTTTGATTGATCCATCAGATCCAAGAAATTTTGTTGAATATACCGTTATTCCTATTTCAGAATCAATTTTTGGAATCACTCTATTGTCACAGTGATAAATTTGGAGATTGCTATCTCATCGTTATATGCACCCAGAAGAACTTTATGTGTATCTGGTAATGCACTGTCACTTGCAGTAATTTGTACTATGATACTTTCTGAATCTGAATCGTTAGAATAAAATTCAGTCGATTCAGGATTAATTATCAAATCTGCAAATAATGACGTTGTAGATATGTTTACCAAATGTCCATGCGGTGCGATATCTGTTGAACTAAATTCAAGTATAATTTCAGTAGTTTCACCTCTCTTTAAAATAATATTTTCTCTATCAAGATCAATGTCAAATGGAAGTGGTATGGATGTATCCACTACACCGATATTATTTTCTACCCACTCGGTAAACC